>CBDURX010000011.1:0-13209 GCA_965369485.1 uncultured bacterium
TTATTATGCATATGATATAATTAAAACTCAAATCAATGGATTTCATCTATCCCTGACACCAACATCGTGCGGGAAGAAAACCATCGTGGCTACTAGGATCACTTGCAGTCTCCATCACCCTGGCGGCCGAGAGTCACCCTGGCGATGGCTTCGCCCCTGCCTCCGGGTGGGTGTGCTCACTGGCGGTCTGTTGTTTTGGCCCGCCTTGTGGCCGGCCCTCGTGACTGCCACCCAGCTGGCCACAGCACCTGCCACTGCAACGGCCGCCCCACCGCAGCAGCTGCTGCACTCCGCAGTCCCACAACTGCTGCCGTGCGGTATCCAGGCTCCCGAGGGTCGGGTCATACACTCCAGGTTGCCGGAGGCCGGAGTGTTGCCGCGAGGAGGCAGTCGGCGTGCCAGCGCCAGCTCCTTGGCTGGGGCGAAGTCCCGTCGGCGTTTCCAGGAATGTGATTTGACGGCCAAAGACGGCGGGTGTGCCCGCGCCCTGCCCCTGGCGGCGGCGGCCGCAGCGAGGGAGCGGTTGGGCCGGCTCCTGGAGTTGCGCCGCCCAGGTCCGGGTTCGGCTCCGGACGTCTGGACCGATCCCTCGGTACAGCGCACCTCGCTCTGGAATACGGACCACTTGCTGGCCGATGCCACCGGCATGAACGACGAGTACGTTTCCTTACAGATCAATCCGCTGAGTGGGGATCTCTACGCCGTCTTCGCTGCGGTGGACCTGGGCGGCACTGACCGTGACATCCACATTGCACGCAGTGACGATGGAGGCGCCGGTTGGCAGGTGTGGGAAATGCCGGCTTTCGACGAGGACGAGTATCACCCCGACCTGGCCATCGATGCCGCAGGATACCTGTACGTGACCTGGATCCGCGACGACGGCACCATCGTGCGCAGCCGCTCGGCCGGGCCGGACGACCCCACTGGTTGGGCCTGGGTCAAGGGATTGGTGGTGGGCGAACCGTGCGCGACGCCGGCGGTGGCCGTCAGCGGCGCCGGCCAGTTTTCCACCGTGTTCCTGGCCGCAGCCTGGCTGACCATCAACTGGGACATCTTGCAGTACGAGTGGACCTTGATCTGGATGTACAGCACCAACGGCGGCGACACCGTCACCTACGACTACCTCGTACCGGACGGTTACCAGGATCTGTGGCCCGACGTCGCCTTGCACGGGGCGACCGCTTACATGGTCAACGGCGAACAGGACTACTACACCGGTTACGTGGAAATCTTGCTGGCCGCCGACGCCATCAGCGGTGGCTTCGCCGACCCGATTTCCCTGACCGCCTGGACCGACATGAACTGCGGCTTCCCGAGCCTGACCGCCGACGGCCCACACGTATATTGCGCTTACCAACTCGATTTCGAGGACGGCCTGGGGCAAGTGGACGGGGACATCGTCTACAGCTTTTCATGGGACGGTCTGCAGACACTGTACGGTCCCTACGAGATGGTGGCGACCACTGCCGAGAGCGTGGGCCCTGCCATCTATACCGAGGGCGGTCGGGTGGGCTGCCTCTGGCTGGAAGCGCCGGTCGACGGTGACGAGTTCCAGCTGATGGCGCGCCAGTCTGGGCTGGACGGCCACCCCGATTACTGGCGAGAGCAGGAGCTCGTGTCGGATCAATACAGTGTAGAACCAACCTTCCGCTCGGCGGCTGGCGCCGCAGGCACCAAGCTACACGCCGCCTGGATCGACCGGCGCGATTTCACGACCCAGGGGCTGAACGTCTACACCAGCGAGCGAATTACCCAGCCAAATCTGGAGCCCTTCACGCCGCCGGACTGGGGTGATCCGCTGGTGGTGAACATGGTCCCCGGCCTGCGTGAGAACAGCCTGCTGGCCGCCGATGATACGGTGTACGTCAGCTTCGCCTTCACCAACACCGGCCTGGACGCAACCACGGCGGATTTCCGTGTGGAGCTGACCCTCGACGGATTGCCGGTGGCGGCCTGGCTCGTCTCCGGTGCCTTGCCCCTGGGCAGTTACGTGGCCGTCGAGGACCATCCGCTCATGGCCGGTCCGGGCAGCCACCTCATCGGGTTCGTGGTCGACACCGGGAACGACGTCGCGGAATCTGCTGAGGATGACAACATGTGGGTGGGTGATTTTTTCTTCGCCTCAGGCCAGCCGCAGCTGCGGTTGTCGGTCTCGCACATCAGCCACCAGTTTCCAGCGCCCGGCGCGGGCAAGGCGCTGGCCCCAGGCTTGATTGCTGCTCCTCCCTTGCTGCAGCGCAGTCATCTGCCGGTGATCGAACCGCGCTTGCAAGAGATCATGCAGAGGGGTGGGCAGCAGACCCTGCGGGTAGTGATCGAGCCTGCCCTCCGGGTCGACGTGGCAGCCCTGGGCAGGGCACTTGCCGGCTTCGTCAAGGCGGACCGCCGGGCCAGTGTCGTCGTAGCCTTGAAGAGCCAGGCCAACCGTTTCCAGGATGCCCTGGCGCCGCTGACGGACGCCCTCGCCCGCCGCGGCGAGATGAACGCGCTGCACAGTCTCTGGATGACCGGCTCTATGGTGGCCGACATGACGCCGCGAGCCGTGACCGAGCTGGCCGCTCTGCCCCAGGTAGGTCGGTTGTGGCTGGCCGACGCTCGCAGCCAACTCTTTAGCGCGGGGCGGGTCGAGCACGGGAGCGTAGGCGGTACCGAGCTACTGCCCCTCGCGGCGGCGTTACCGCAGGCAGTGGCTACCCCTGATGCTCTGGGCTGGCACCTGACCACCATCGGCGCCGACCAGGCCTGGGCAGCGGGGTACGACGGCCGGGATATCATCATCGGACACCTCGACACGGGTGTTGCCTACGACCACCCCGATCTGGCGGGACAGTTGTGGGACGGGGGAGCAGACTTTACCCACCACGGCTGGGATTGCCTGGATGAGGAGGACGATCCCTATGACGGCGATGCGCCCTACTGGCACGGCACCCACACCGCCGGCCTCCTGGTCGGTGACGGCTCTCTGGGTACGGTCAGCGGCGTGGCGCCGGGCGCCAGCCTGATGATCCTGCGCTGTGTGCCAGGTTATTACGACGACCTGGTGGAGGGCTTGCAGTTCTGCCTGGATCACGGGGCGGATCTCATCTCCTTCTCGGCCGGCTGGGCCGACCCGCCGGAGGCGCTACGCGAGGCCAACCGCGACAATGCTGCGGTCCTGCTGGCCGCGGGCATCCCGTGGTTCTGCGCCGTGGGCAATGGTGACCACGCGGGTGGACACTACCCGCCTCCGCGGGACATTGTCAGCCCCGGTGACTGTCCCGACCCGTGGTATGGCGACAACGGGCACAGCGCGGTCATCGGGGTGGGAGCCGCGGATGCCACCGACCAGGTCTGGGGCGATTCCGGCCTCGGTCCCACGGCCTGGGAGATCGCCGGCGGCAGCGGATACGTCGACTACCCCTATCCGCCCGGTCTGATCAAGCCCGATCTCGCCGCGCCGGGTGTGGACATCACCAGCAGTTTCGGCCCATCCGGGTACTTCACCTACTCGGGCACCAGCATGGCGACACCGGTGGTGGCCGGTGCCGCGGCCGTTTTGCTGCAGGCCAACCCCGCCCTGACACCGGCCGCACTCGGCCAACTCCTCGAGACCACCGCAGTGGACATCGGTCCCGCCGGCCGGGACAACCAGACCGGTGCCGGCCGTCTCGACCTCTTTGCCGCTCTGGCCCAGTTACCCTCAGGGGAGACAGAGTCGTTCTGGGTACGCAACGAAGGTCTGCTGCCTCTGCAGGTGACGTCCGTGGCCTGGGAGACTGACTGGCTGGACATCACTCCCGTGGCGGCCACCGTATCGGTGGGGGACTCGGTGCGCTTCACAGCCAGTTTCGACGCCACTGGTTACGGTGTCGGCACCTACTATGCCGATGTGGTGTTGGTCTCCAACGACCCCGCCTCTCCTCATACCTTGGCCGCGGCCATGATCGTGGGCGAACCGACCGACGTGGGCGGGGGTGAAGACGGTTTGCCTGATGTCCCCCAGGCGGCCCTGCACAACTACCCCAACCCGTTCAACCCCCAGACGATCCTGGTCTTCGTGACAGATAGGGTTGGAGCGGTCCGGCTGGCGGTCCACGACCTCCAGGGGCGGTTGGTGCGCATCCTGGTGGCCGAGTCGTTACCACCCGGTTGCCACGAGAGGGTCTGGGACGGTCGGGACGAGGGGGGGCGACCTGCCGCCAGTGGTGTTTACCTGGCTCGCCTGGTGGGGCCGGACGGCCGGGAGGTGGTGCGCAAGCTAGCACTGATGAAGTAGTGACCGGGCTTGGCCGTAGCCGGCAATCCGGCCTGACAGGGGATTGAAATCATCTCTATAATGTTGTATCATAAAAGCAGGTTTTTTATCAGATTCAGTCTTGTCGAGTTACTCCTTGGCGATGTGGCGGTTTTGGATCTATGCTGAATACGGGATGGTTATACTTGAATATATGAGCATCACCCCAGACCTACGATGGCAGAGTGAGTACCGGTGACCCACAGGTGACTTGGCATGGAAATCGATCTGAGAATCAACAACACGAGATTTCGCCTCGGCGATCGCCTGGAGAAGCACGCCCTGGCCAGCGCCAAATTCCACAGGGCGGGTCTGGTCACCATACTCAGCCAAAAGATGTCTCCCCTCGGGAAACAGTTCGTCGCACGAGACTGCACCATGACCTGCTTCGGTGACGAGTTTCACCTCTATCCCTGTCGGGACTTGTATCTTGACCAGGAACGGCAGTGGAAGACGTCCGCCACCCTGTTCTACAAGAAAGGCAGACTGCACCGTATCCTGGTCCAGGTCATGGATGGGCAGTACGCGGCGGTCAACTTCTTGCAACGATTCCAGGAGGCGTGCATCCACAAGTTCGGCACGCCTTCGCGTGGGGGGCGGTCGGAGTACAGCTGGGAATCCAACGGCAAGAGTATCGGTTGCATCCTGGACGACGAGTTCTACAATGCTTCCTTCAACCTGAAGCTCAGGTGATACGCAACGGGCCAACCTCACGACGTCACATCTCGACCTCCAGGCGCCGTAGCAACCGGATGGATTCCGGCGAGACCTCGGCTTGGTACCCCAGCAGTTCCACTCCCGCAGCCACGGCCTGGCGCAGGGCTTTTCCAAAGGCCGGATCGATGGCGTCCGCGGGACCGACACTGTGGCAGTCGTACCGTTGAACGACGAAGACCAGCAGGGCGCGATCGCCGGCAGCGACCCTGGTCGAAAGTTCCGCCAGGTGTTTCCGGCCGCGGACAGTGACCGCGTCGGGAAAGAGGGCGCGTCCCTCCCGGACGTAGGTCACGTTCTTGACTTCGACCCAGGCACGTTCCGTCACGGTGTGCACACGGCCCGACTCCAGCAGAAAGTCCGCGCGCGAGCTCTTTCCCTCGTACGACACCTCGGAACGGATCTGCGTGTACCCCTGCAGTTCCGTGATCACACCGGTCTCGATGCCCTCGCGCACGAGCTGGTTGGCCAGTATTGTGTTGACGCCGATCAGCGGTGGTTTGATCCACTCGTCACACCCGCGATTGCTGGCGCCATCCCACTCCTTGCCGGGAGCCTCGACGATCTCCAGGGTCCAGGGCAACTTGCGCCGGGGGTTGGTTGCACTGCTGAGCCACACCCGGCAGTCCGGTGCGAGGCAGCCTTTCAGGCTGCCGGTATTGTTGGTGTGGGCGATGGCTTCGCCCCCGTCCGAGAACCGCACGTGGACCAGGAAACGCTTCTCGCGGCGCCGGAAGCGGGCAGGGATCAACACTGTTGGGAACCTCATCTTTGTGCGGGAAGCCCTCCCTTCTCGGTTTGTAAATGCGGGCTCGAGAATGTAGTGTCTTTCGTGAAAGGCGAAGCGGAGGTCTCCTCGCCTGCCGTTCATGCCATTGCTGGGTAAAACACTGCCGGGGGCGTTTGCCACGACTCGGCGCTATCATATGAATCTTAACGTACAGGGAAAGGTGCTGCCATGATCCTTGGCAAGTGGAAATTTCGGGCGTTCACGGACGGTCTGTTCCGCCTGGACGGGGGATCCATGTTCGGGGTCGTCCCCAGAATATTATGGGAGAAGCAGCACCCTCCCGACGAGCAGAACCGGATCCAGTTGACCTTGCGCTGCTTGGTGGTCGACATGGAGGATCGGCGCGTCTTGGTGGACACCGGTATCGGCGACCGCTGGGATGACAAGGGTCACCGGATCTTCGCCATCGAGCGGCGGCCGGGTCACCTGCTGGGCGAGATGGTTGCGGACGGGATATCGCCCGAGTCGATCAGCGACGTCATCTTGACCCACTTGCACTTCGACCACTGTGGTGGGGCTGTCCGTGCTGGAGACGAGGGGCCCTTGCCGACTTTTCCCAAGGCGCGGTACTGGATCCAGAAGCAACAGTGGGAGTGGGCCAATCACCCCACCGAGCGCGATCGGGCCAGCTTCCGGCAAGAGGATTTCCGGCCGTTGGCAGAAGCTGGCTTGCTCGAACTCGTTGATGGGGGGCAGGAAATTTTCTCGGGTGTTCGGGTCACTCCCATCAGTGGTCACACCCCGGGTCAACAGATGGTCGAGTTCCACACCGGTGAGGGCGTTGTGGATTATTGCGGCGACCTGATCCCATTCGCCAGCCAGGTCCACGTACCTTGGATCATGGGCTTCGACCTGAACCCTCTGCTGACCCTGAACGAGAAAAAGCAGTTCTTGAGCCGCGCCGCCGAGGAGCACCATGTGCTGGTCCTCGAGCATGATCCAACGGTCGAAGCCTGCAAGGTCGAGTTCGTAGACGGCAGGTTCACCATCGCCGACAGCTTCACCCTCCAGGAGATGTAGACTGCCGGACCAACCGTGGTGAGCGCCGGGTTGAAAACAGAAGGCGAGTGGGTTCGCCCCGGAGCGGGAGGTGATGGCCAGTGGCCACCATCAGGAGTAAATCCGGACATGCACGCAAGCCGGATTGGTTGCGTGTTCGCCGGTATGGCGGAAGCCGCTATAACGAAGTCAAACGGTTATTACGCGGGGCCAGTCTGAACACTGTGTGCGAGAGCGCCAATTGCCCCAATCGCGGCGAGTGTTTCAGCAGTCGCACGGCCACCTTTCTGCTCATGGGCTACATCTGTACCCGCACGTGCACTTTTTGCAACATCGCGGCTGGTCGGGTCGCCTCCCTCGACCCTGACGAGCCGCGCCGCATCGCCGAGGCCGTGCAGCAGTTGGGTTTGAAGTATGCGGTGATCACCTCGGTGAACAGGGATGACCTACCCGACGGAGGTGCCGCGCACTTCGCCGCTACCATCAGGGAGATCCGCCGCCTCA
Source organism: uncultured bacterium (assembly GCA_965369485.1). GTDB lineage: Bacteria > Krumholzibacteriota > Krumholzibacteriia > LZORAL124-64-63 > LZORAL124-64-63 > CBDURX01. Next base: position 7,281 of record CBDURX010000011.1, read on the forward strand.
ATCCCGGCTGTGGAGTGGAAGTACTCATTCCTGATTTCCGCGGCGATCCCCTCGCCCTGGAGAAAGTGCTGGCGGCGGCGCCGGAGGTCCTGAACCACAATCTGGAAACCGTGCCACGCCTCTACGCGACCATGCGTCCGGAGGCGAACTACCGGCATTCCCTGCAGTTGCTCAAGCGGGCCCGCCAGTGGTCCGACGCCCTCGGCGGTATCATCAAGGTCAAGACCGGTATCATGGTCGGCGTGGGGGAACAGCCGGACGAGGTGATCGCCCTCATGGCGGACGCGGCACCCTGTGGCGTCGAGATCATGACCATCGGCCAGTACTTGCAACCGACCGAGGCACACCACCCAGTGACCCGCTACTGGACACCTGCCGAGTTCGATCTGCTGGCTGCCGAGGGTGAAGCGTTGGGCATCGCGTGGGTCGAGGCCGGTCCCCTGGTTCGCTCCAGCTACCACGCGCGCGAGCAGTCCGAGGAGTTGTCCGACAGGATTTCCCGTGCGGTTTCTTGACCCGTCATTTCATGGTTGACGAAACACTGGCCAGATAGGTTTCCCACTGCCCGCCTTCGACTTGACGGCAGGCGATGCTGATGCCTTCGGCCCCCAGGACCTCGATCAGAGGTTCAGGGCGGAATTTGCTCTCCAGCCGTATGCATCTCTCCGGTGGGAGGGTCCGCAACAGCCGGCGAACCTCGGACAAGGGGTGACCGCCCCCGGTCAGGAGAGTGTCCACGTCGAGGGTGTGGCAGGGTGCGGCGTTGGCCCAGGACGGCCAGTTTGCCGCAGTGGAAGCGGTTTGTGTGGCGTCACTCTGCCGCTTCTGCGCTCCGCTCGGGTCGTCGGATGACTGCACGGATTCCTGTTCATCCCCGTGGATAACCGCCTGACCGGCCGCTTGCCGCAGGGTCATCACAAGTTGGCCTACTTCCAGGCCCGCCATTTGCGCCGCGGCGCGCAGGGTGGCCACTTTGGCCACTGTCCGGCGCAGGATGGGGTTCTGGAGTTTCCGGAAGACGGGCGCCAGGTCGATCAGGAGCTCCTCCAGTTCCGGATAAGCGGCCAGAAATTCGCCCACCTTGGTTTCGGGAGTGATACGCAGCAGCACGGCGACTAACCATTCCCGGCTGGCGGGTCGTCGTACTGAAGCAGACGCCGCTCACCGTCGAGGGCGCGCAAAGGTGTCAGGTCCTGAGTCACCTCGAGAGTACCCAGGTACTGGTTCTCTGCGTCCCGCATCGCGAAGTAGCGGATGTGGATGAAGCGACCTTGCATCTGGATCCAGAACTCGGCTTTGTCCTGCTTGCCCGACCGGAAATCCGCAAGGATCCGGTCCACGATATCGACGCTGGCCGGTGGGTGGCAGTTCTGGACCTTGCGGCCGATCACCGCCACGGTACGGGCAAAGATGCGCTCGGCGCCTTCGGAGAAGAATGCGACTCGGTCGTCACTGTCCACGTAAGTCAGGTCGAACGGCAGGGTGCGGAATAGCCCCCTGAGTTGAGTGTGGTCGAGGCTGCCGGTGGAGAACAGGACCGCCAGACCGGCGGCCTCGTCCTCGGTCATGGCCGCCTCCTCCCGGGGCGGCTCATAACCGATGCCCGGCTCCACCAGACAGTAGCCGAACCGTGGCGACTGGCGCCAGATGGCGCCCCACTCGGACGGCTCGAGCTTGGACAGGCTCATGGGCAGGAGGATGTTTTCCTCCTTGCGGATCATCTCTTCCACCTGGTTCAGCAAGGGTGCGGCCACGTGCTCAGCTACCAGCTTCCACTCTGCAAGCTGCGCACCTTTCTCCTGCAGTGCTTCGCGTAACGCCTTCAGCATGATCCGGATGTCGTCATCCTTTCCCCACATCACCTGGGACGGTCCGGAGATACCGTGTTTTTCCAGGTAGGAGAACAGGAGATTCTCCTTGCGGGCATAGTGTTTTTCCACCTCCAGCAGGTCGTCCATGCAGGATCGCCAACGCTCCAGCAGTGCGGTCAACTCTCCGCTATCTTCATCCGCCAAAGTGGACAGGTCTGTCAGGACGGCACGCATGCGTCCCGCCGCGGCGTTGATGGCCTCGTTCTCCAGACGAAAGGTGTGATGAGGATGGCCGGACTGAGTGGTCTCGATCTTCTGGGTGAGGATCTCGCTGGTGATCTCCGAGTGGAGGTCGCACATCTGCTTGATCTCTTCGACGCTCATGCCTTCCTGTATGAGCTGCTGTTCCATGATGACGATTTCCTCACTGGTGGTCTCGTGGACCAGTTCCCGCAGTTTCTGCTTGACCGTGGCGGGGTCTTCTCCCGCATGAAGGTCCGTGATGATCTTCTTGAGCTGCCCGATACGTTGCTGGCTGTTGTCGATCAGTTCGCTCATGGTAGGCTCTCCTCCCTGGGTTGTCCGGGTACAGAGTAGGCCAAGCTACTGCAGCTGCCAATGGCGACGTGTGAGGTTCTGCCGATTCCGCTTTCGTCCCTGGCGCGCGGCCGGCTGCGTACGGTAGAGTGTCTGCAGCAGAGGAAGGGTAAGTGTCCATGCACGCAGCCGAGGGAGATCACCACTCTACAGAGGAACGCGCGGCCGTGCGCTCGAGTCGGCGGCCAGGATACGCGGTGGCGGGTTCCCGGCGGCGCGACCGGACACGCTTGCGTTGGTTCGTCTCTGGAGCGCTGGTTTACCTGACCATTCTGGCGGTGGTGGTCGGCAGCCTCTTCCTGCTGCACCATACCGCGCGTGACCGTCTCGACCAGGCTCTCGGCGAGCGGCTGGCCGGCGTGGCTGTCACTGCCTCCTATCTGGTGGATGGCGACTCGCTGGTGGTCTGGACGCTGGAACAGAAGGAATCGCTGGAGTTACTCTGGCTCGCATCTCGCCTGGAACAGATCCGCTTGCAGAACGAGCTGGCCGAGATCGCCCTCTGCGATCCCGATGAGAGAGTGATCGTCTCGGCGGCCGGTCGGCTGGCCAGGGGGGAGCGGAACATCTTCTGGGATCTGGACCGGGTCGCGGTCCAGGTCGCCAAGGAAGGCTTTCTGTCCGTCTCCAGGCTCTACCGCTCCGGTAGTGTCTACCAGAAAAGCGCCCACGCACCGATTTTCGCCAGTAACGGGAGGGTCGCGGGCGTGCTGACCGTGGAAGGCAACGCTGATTTCTTCGACTCCCTCGCACTCCTGCGTCGTTGGGCGTGGTTTACCGGCATCGTGGTCTTGCTCTTCCTGGGCGTGATGGGGTGGTCTCTCTACAGGTTGCACAGCGCCATGGAGCGATACCGTGCCTCGATCTGGCGTCAGGAAAACCTGGCAGCCATGGGACGCATGACAGCCGGGATCGCACACGAAATACGTAATCCTCTGAGCATCATCCGCGGAGCGGCCCAGCACCTGACCCGCCGCATGCAGGAGGTCGGCATCGAGGACGAGGTGGCGGACTACATCCCCGCCGAAGTGGACCGGCTAGACAGGATCCTCAAGGGTTACCTTGCCTTCGGCACGGACCAGGAGGTTCAACTCGAGTCGGTCGATCTCATCCAGCCGGTCCGGCGCACGGTCAGGATCCTCGAGGAGGAGATGGCCGCGGCTGGCATCGAGGTCGTCATCGAGGAGGACATGGCGCCCTGCCGGGTCCTGGCCGACAGGCTCCGTCTGCAGCAGGTGCTATTGAATCTGTTCCTCAATGCGCGGGACGCCATGCCGAACGGTGGGAAGGTGACGGTCTGGCTCGGGGTGGAGGCCGGATGGACCGTCCTGACCGTGACCGACCAGGGTACCGGTCTGAAGGGTCTCCCGCAGGAGAAGCTGTTCACACCCTTCTGGACTGACAAGGAGAAAGGCAGTGGCTTGGGTCTGGTGCTGGCCCGGCAGCTCATGGAGAACCAGAACGGCACCTTGACCCTGAAGGATCGCCCCGACAGACAGGGTGCCGTGGCTGAGATACGCTTGCCTAACCCGAGCTAGGGCAGCGGACGCAATTGCCAAGGCACACCGGAAGGAGTACGGCGGGTGGCAAAGATACTCGTGGTGGACGACGAGGAGCGGATGGTCGCCTTGCTGCGATCGGCCCTGGCCCACAGGGGTCACGAGGTTACCGGTGTGACCAGCGGCCAGGCGGCTCTGGACGCCGTCGCTCGGTCCAGTTTCGACCTGGTCCTGACCGACCTGCGCATGGAACCGGTGGACGGGATGGCGGTGATCGAGGGGGTCAAGAGTGCGAACCCGCACACGGCGGTGGTGGTTCTGACCGCCTACGGCGAGGTCAAGAGTGCGGTGGAGGCGCTCCGGAAGGGCGCATACCAGTACCTCACCAAGCCGTTCAACTTCGACGAGGTGGCTCTGGTGGCCGAGAAAGCGCTGGCCGAGACCGGCTTGCAACGCCAGAACCTGGCTTTACGCCATGCGGTCACCAGGCTGAGCGGGTCGCAGGAGCTGGTGGGGGAGTCGGCGGCTATCGAGGCGTTGATAGAGCTCATCGCCAAGGTGGCCCCCAGCGAGGCCACCGTCCTGATCCGTGGCGAGAGCGGCAGTGGCAAGGAACTCGTCGCCCGCGCCATCCACACCGGCAGCGGTCGTGCTGCGGGACCATTCGTGGCCGTCAACTGTGCGGCCATCGCCGAGACATTGCTGGAGAGTGAGCTGTTCGGGTACCGCAAGGGGGCGTTCACCGGTGCGGACAGTGACAAGGAGGGCCTGTTCGAGGCGGCACGGGGGGGTACTCTTTTCTTGGACGAGATCGGCGAGGCGGGCGCCGGCGTGCAAGCCAAGCTGCTGCGGGTACTCGAGGAACGCAAGATGAACCGGGTGGGTGATCCCTGTGAACGGGAGGTGGACGTACGTGTCATCGCGGCCACAAACCGACCTCTGCAGGAGGCCATGCAGAGCGGGAGTTTCCGCCGGGATCTGTACTACCGCCTGCTTGTCTTTCCGGTGGATGTACCGCCGCTGCGGGAGCGCGGCGAGGACATCTCGTTGCTGGTAGACCACTTCCTGGCCAGGCTGGGACGGGTGCACCAAAAACTCCCGGCAGTATCCCTGAACAGGCTGCGTGCCTATGGCTGGCCAGGCAACGTGCGCGAGCTGCGCAATCTTCTGGAGAGAGCCCACATCCTGGCCGGAGATGTTCCCATCGCGGACGAGCACGTCCTGCTGGACGTCAGCGGCAGGGCGGTGAGCAGCACAGCGAGACATTCCGTGCCATCAACCCGCAGGGCCTGGTGCCGGTGCTGGTGCACAATGGGCAGCTTATCACCCAGTCTATGGCTATTTGTGAATACCTGGATGAGTGTTTTGAGCAATATCCTTTGTTGCCTGCAAACGCACTGCAGCGGGCACGTACGCGTTCCATGGCATTACAGGTCGCCTGCGATATTCACCCGTTAAATAATCTCAGGGTAACAAAGTATTTACGCGAACAGGGTGGAGGTGCCATCGACCTTAACGGGTGGATGCGGCACTGGATGATCGAAGGGTTCACAGCAATCGAGCAACAGTTATCTGATGATGACGGGCGCTCTCAAATCTATATCGATGACAAACCGGGGCTGTTTGAATGCTTCCTGGTGCCACAGGTGTACAATGCGGAACGCTTCGATACAAATTTATCGGCTTTTCCGCAGATCAGGCGCCTGGTCGCGGAGTGTAGAAAGCTGCCTGCATTTATTGCTGCGGCACCGGAAAACCAGGTGGATGCGGAAGAGGTTTAACCTTTGCTGCTGTTGAGTCATAATTCACCAAATTTTTGCATTTTAAGGATTCAGGTAACCATTTTATGAAACCCATTTTTGTCGCAGTTGTTAGTTTGGCATTGACTGCATGTACCACCCTTAAACCCGGCCCGGATGCATTCGCGTCGGCTGAAGCAGGCATTGTCGCAGCAGAGCAGGCGGGCGGTGATGAATTTGCGCCGGTCGAAATGCGCTTTGCCCGTGAGAAGCTTGCCAGTGC
>CBDURX010000012.1:0-13199 GCA_965369485.1 uncultured bacterium
GCATCTTCGATGTCGTCGCTGGCAGCGACGGGACGGACGTCGGTCAACAGGGAGATGTTCAGGAGCACATCCTGCTTCTTGACTCGCTCTTCTGGCTTGATGCCTACAATGGTGCGCAGCAGCAAGTCCTTGATCTCGATGAGATCGTAAGGGAAGTCCTGGTCATGTGTCATACAATAGAATCTATTCCACTTGGCAATATGAGTCCAGGCAATCGTTCGGCCCCCTCGGCCTTTCCCCGTATTCTAATCCGGATCAAGGATAATGCTGAGGATATGCAAATGACTGGACTATCTGTCCGTCCTGTACAATTTCGAAGTCGAAGGGCAACGGCATCTCCCCCGAAGTCATATTCAAGGTTACCCGGCCACTCTCGAAACTGCGAGTGATCGTGTCACCAGAACGCTCTACTCCCCCCAAGGGACTTCCAAGCTGCAGCTCGACTTCCGGCCATCCGTAATGATACTTTACATCATATGAATTGTAACAAACGGCCGTCCCGGTCAAAAGGGCAATGACCCTGGCGAATTCCGCTAACCGATATGAATAAAATACGCCCTCGGAATCCATGAAACTGATCACCATTTTATTGGAGAGGATCAACCAAGGTCCTCCATTAAAATTTCTTGGCCAGCTTCTCGCCGTAAACAAGTTGTTGTAACGACCCGGGTCCAGGCATTGTTCCATAGCAGTGCCGTAGAATCCAACATCTGGGAAATATTCATAGAACATACCATCAACATACGATGCAAACGTGGAATCCGTAGCAGCACGGTTACCATTCACAATCTGGATGACACCCGATCCAAAGGCGGATGAAAATTCCTGAACCAGAAAACTAGACGCTTCCCTGTAAGCTTGCATTTCATCTTCATCCGATCTGTGCGGAATGCCATCTCCATCGAGATCCAGCTGACCAACCAAATTCGGGATAGAATCCGGAACCCATAGATGGTTGTTGAAATGATCCCAGAAGAAACCATCGAGTCTATTGCTATACCTGTCGCGATGGGAAACGAGCACATCGATCATACTCGCTCTACAATCAGGATCCAGTATGTTCAACAAAACTTTACCCGGCCAGGCCATCATGGTGTCACCCTCGGTGGTATAGGACCAGAACGGCCTTGTCGCCTGGTACCAATCCCAACCGAACGGACGATGAATCGGGTCGATTTCTGGATCATCACCCCAGTGGAGCCAGCAGCTGTGAGCGCTGATATAGCCGATAACCTTAATATCCGGATTCACGGATTTTAAGGCGTCGACGGCTCCATGGTTCCTCAGGGGAGACCACAGCTGTGTGATATCCAAAGTAACCATATCGGCCTTGGCATAATTCTCGATATTGTCCGGATCCGTCAGATCGACGTTTCCGAGATGATGCATGACCATGGTGGGAGATTGGGCATCAGGGCCCTGCCATCCACTCCCAGACCGAGGCAACGAACCCCCGGGTGAAGTGGGCTGTGCGCAACCGAGATGGCTCAGAATGAGAATCAAGAAGACAAGCATATAAACAACCCTGTAGACCATATATATTCCCCTTTGGTGGGAAATGCAAAGGTTTTATACGACTATGGCGACAAGGGCAAGAGGTGGGCCACGGACGCATCGTGTTGGTATGACTTGATATTCGTTAATTTCAGGGAGATACACCTTGCAATCTGCATCATTTCGAATGACACCTTTTCGCTAACAGGAGTCCCAGGTCATCTCGTAAGCGGGATCACGAAGCGATTCTACAGGCGGGTTAAACCAAGTGGCGGCCGCCGTCCACGTTGACGGTCTGGCCGGTCACGGCGCGATTGGCCAGCAAGAACAGCAGGGCTCCAGCCACTTCATTGGGATTACTGAAACGACGAGCCGGGATCTCTTCCCTCAAGACGTGCAGGTATTCCTCGCTACCGTCTACGGGGGGCAGCACCGCGCCGAGAGCCAGTTCGTTGACCCGGATGCGCGGCGCCAGGGCCAGGGCCAGACTGCGCGTCAGGCCGTGCAGTCCCACCTTGCTGATGGTGTAGGCGAAGTGATCGCTGCCCGGGCGCAATCCCCTGTAATCGTTGAGGTTGATGATGTCGCCGGACCGGTCGTCCGGCAGTTGCCGACTGAAAGCCTGGCTGAGCAGGAACGGCGCGCGCAGGTTGACGGCCTGATTCCGGTCCCAGTCGGCAAGGATCGTGGTGTCCACCGAGTCCTGGGCGAATACGGAGGCGTTGTTGATGAGAATGTCCAGCGGTCCGAACCGTTTCGCCGCCCGGTCGACGAGGCCGGCCGCCACGGCCGGATCGGCCAGGTCGCCCTGGACCAGGTCGGCATCGCTGCCCAGCTTCCGGACCATGTCCACGGTTACCTGCGCGTCTTCTTCCGACCTCATGTAATGGACGACCACGCGCACGCCCTCGCAGGCCAGGGCCTGTACCAGAGCTCGTCCTATGCGCTTCGCGCCGCCCGTGACCATGGCGATGCGCCCCGCCAACGAACGGGCCGTCTGGAGTTCCTCGCACAATGTAGCCAAGGTTTACCTCCCGGGTTCGCGCGATCAGCGTAACACCACCACGATGGCCCCCGGACCTCCCCACTGGTGCGGGGCCTCGCGCCACGATTTCACAACGCCGGGGTGGTTGTCGCACCACTCCCGCACAATGGCCTTCAGCACTGGCCGGCCCGCCGGGGAGTTGTGCCCCTGACCGTGCACCACCAGAACTTCCCGCTTGCCCATGCGCGCAAACGCCCGCAGCTGGGCCGCGAGCTGGCCCAGTGCATCCTCGGCGCGCATGCGGCGTAAGTTGATCTCCACCGGCGCGTCGGCCGCCCGCTTCCGGACAGTGTCGCGCTCATCCTCGACTGCATCGTACCGGATGGAACGGCGGATACCACGGTGTGTACCGGGTTGGCGGCGGGGTTGCTGGCGGTTCTTGCGACCCAAGGCTACTCCTCGACGGCGGGGGGTTCCAGCCTGACCAGGGTCGCCCCCCACGAGCCTGCAGCGGATTGGTGGCCGTACCAGACGACGGCCGGGTGCTCGTCGAGGATGGCGTGCACGATGCGACGCAAGGTCCCGATCCCCTTGCCGTGGACGATACGTAGGTCCAGAATACCCCGTGTCAGGCACTCTTCAATATAATCGCACACCAGGTCCTTCACTTCCCGCGGCGGAAACATGTGGAGGTCGAGAGTGCCGTCGATGGGCATCTCCACGGGGTGGTCACTGCCTGCGTGGTCGCCCGTGCCGACGGCTTCATCACCCTGCTCGGCGCCGGCACGGCCATCATCAGACTCGCGATGGTCCTGGTGATCCCTCGAACCTGACCGCTTACCTGCCGAGGACACGCTCACTCCCTCCTGACATGGTACGGGTAACCCTTTCTCTCATCACCATAGCACCTCTCATCTCCGGTTGCGCCAACTGCCCAGTATAGCATCTCAGGGAACGTAATTCTCGAGACACAACGCTTCCGAGCGAGCCGAAATATCCTTATGATGTCATGGGTATCGATCAGGTCATCCTGACTGGTACCATGATCCGGATCTGTGACCCGTCTTGCCTGGAGTGAGGAAAAGACCATGGCCAGAAAAGATATCGACCGGGTCTTGGCGCTGACGACCGCGCTGCTCGTCGTGGCCATGAGTGGTTGCACCAAGGACGACGACCCCGTCCGGCTGGGCAGCGATGCGACCACGAACCGTCTCGACGTCAGAGTGGAGGGTCCGCCGTGTGGGCTAGAGGTATGTACCGCCCTGCCCAACGCCCACGTCCGCGTCGAGTTCCGTGACATGAACCACACCGACCCCCATGACGGCGGCCACCTCATGATCACAGAAGCGGAGGGTGTCACCAACCTGGAGGGACGCTGGTCCACAGTGGTGACCTACAGGGAAACCGGTACCTACGCCGCGGACATCTGTTTGATCTGGGTGACCCACTATCAGTTCGGCACTCAATACGTCACCAGACAGATCGACGCCAACGGACAGGCGTCGATCACCGTACAGTGGAGATCGAAATAGAGGTCTGCCTGGCCCGCCACATCTCACGCGCGGAGAAACCGCCCATCCCGCCAGCTCGCTTGGACCAGCCCTATCAGCTTGCCCAGGACGTTCCGCCAGAGCAGCAGGACGAGCACGACCACGACCAGGCCCACGGCCACGGCGAGAACACGTCGAACTGCTTCCCCTTGCCACAGCCATTCCCGCAGCGGGATGAAACGTAGCAGCCGCCACGGCAACCAGACGGCAGCCGCCAGCAGGAACAGAGTGTACCCCACGCGATAGAGGATCAGGCACATTGCCAGCAACCTGCCCGCGCGCCGGGAGGGCGGCAGCTCGTCCTCCGCGAGGGGCGACTCCAGATCCGCGCGACCCAACAGATCACACAACAGCCAGTAACCGTCGGCGCGGAGAAAAGGCAACAGGCTCCAGAGTGTGGCGGCCAATGCGGAGATGCCGGCCAGTTGCCAAGCCGCCACATCCAGCCCTCGGCCCAGCAGAAAGAGAAGGCCACCGGCAGAGAGCTGGAAGGCCATTCCGGCACCATCCACCTGCAACCGGCCGCGCCGGGGCAGGGCTGCAGCCGCCGTCACGTCGCAGTACAGCACCGGGACGATCACCAGCAAGCCCACCCCCACCGTCCCCGGTGGATAGCCCTGTCGTAGCAGGGCGGCAGCGTGCCCTAGCTCGTGCCAGACGGCCGTCAGCAGGAAGAGCATCAGCGCCGGTACCAGAGTCGCTGTACCCACCGCACCCGCCGGTGCCGCCGCTGCCGCCAGCGCGAACCCCGCGGCGTAGGTGGCCGCACCCACCTCCACCATGGCCAGCAGGACAGCAGGGGTGGCCAGTGGTCTCAGAACTCGCGCCAGGGACTCGACCAGAGGCGCGGGCAACAGCGGCAGTCGCGGCCAGACGACGCGGCGCCAGCTGCAGTGGTGACCGGTCTCGGCACCGCGACGGTTTGCACGTCCTTGAAAGCCCTGACTCCTGTGGCGATGGTAGCCCTCACCGGCCAGCAGCACCCGGACAGCCACCAGTTCGTCCTCCGTCAGGACCAGCCGTGCGCGCTCGGGATCGAAACGCCCCGCAAGATGTTCCAGCTTCCGTCCCAGATCCGGGGACAGCAAGTAAGATCGTCCGTCGACTCGCAGGAGCCACGGCCCCTCCGGATGAGGCACGAGGCTGAATACGGCCGCCACCTCACACCCCCCGCAGCTGGGCCACGTCCAGCAGGCAGAGACGCTGGACATGGAAGCGGACCCAGTCCTCTCCGTAACGGCGGCAGAGGTCGGCGAGACAAGATCGACCTCCTTGGAAGACCAGCAATTCCTCGCCGCGTAATCCCTCGGCGGCGTGGAAGCAGTCGTCGCTCAGATTGGCCAGCACATCACCAGGCCAGATCTCGACCTCCTTGGTCAACTCGACCCGCACCGTGCCAGGGGACCGCTTCAGGCAGATGTCGAAGGCGCGCTGGAAATCCTGGCGCAGTGACGGCGGCATCCGGCCCGTCGCGAAACTGTGCGCGGAGAAACAAGCGTAGGACCTCCTCAGCATGTCCCAGTATCCCCACTGCTCGGGCGCCGCCAGGACGTGGCCGAAGCCCCAGTCGTAGAGTCCACGCGTGATCGCTTCCGGTCCGTCGCCGACGTCCCAGGTGCGGCCGAGCTCGGCGTGCCAGGTGATACCGCCTTTATCGTCCCACCGCACGACCATGCCGTGCACCGGACAGTCCAGCCTGTGAATCAGGCGACCCAGTCCGGTACGCACGCGGATATCCCGTCCCGGCAGGTTGTAGATCATTCCTTGGTTCCGGGTCTGCTTGCTGCCACCGAGGCCGCTGTTCCCGTCCAGGAAGACCACGAGCGGACGCCCGTCGCGCAGCACACCGATCATGCGGCGCACGAAGGTACGCGAGGTGATAGGTAACCACTCCAGTTGCCCCGCCAGACGCAGCAGACCCTGCAACCGTTCGGCTCGAGCACGGAGAAGGCTGTGGGCCTGCTCATTGAGCAGCACGGCGGGACGGATGCCTGCGTGAAGGAACGGCTCGATCAGGAACTGATACGGCCCCATGTGCATGGTTACGATGAGACCAGAGGTGACTGCGGGGTTGTCCGCGAGAAAGCGTCGCCCGGGGGCGAACGGCTCCACCGAGCCCGCCATGAGATCGTTGAAGACACGGCTTTCGAAACCCTCTATCCGTTGCCGCTTTGCCTTGAGCGCGACGAGATCCTGGCGGTCAGCCCGCGGAAGGAGGGCCCGCAGATTCCATAGCTCCCACTTTTCGGCGGCGCCATTGGCACCGGATTCTGAAGTCACGACCGTACTCCTGGACGAAATCCTAGCCGGTTTCCGCGGGGAGGAAGCCCGGGGCGGGGGGTGGACCCCGAGCTGGAACACGGGGTTACTATGACCACGGTCCAGGCGGGAAGGAGATGGGGGGCAGGTCCGGGATAGGAGGATCGGGTTCCATCTTGCAACTACAACAGATCCAATCCCCGCTCGGGTTCCTGGTCACATCCTGGATGTCACCGCCGATCAGGAGCGGGCTGACCTCCAACCGCTCCTCGATCTCCTCGATGCCAAGCCGGGCGAGGGTATCCTCCACCGGCGGCTGTCCTTCTTCGCGCATACCAAAACCTCCTCTGCACACTCAGGGAACATTTACCTGTTCATGATCTGCCTGCGTGATCACGGGCGAGACGACTCGAGCAAGGCAGATACCGCTGCCGGCTGTGCCGATGGCTTGTGGCACCAGATCCCCATGTACCGGCCGCAGTGAAGGACGGCACCGGCTTTCTCGTCTGCGGAACGACGCCGTACAACGCACTGCCCCCGCCCATCGCCGGACTCACGTTGTCCCTGGCCAGGCCGAGATCCGGTCGGCCTGTCACCAAGCGGGGACACGGTGTGTGCCGGACAATCCGCAGGTCAAACCGGTTCGACGCGGGTTGGCCCAGGCGGGAAACTCGGTGAGATCCCCACCCAGCAACAGGTGACCCAGGAAATAAACGAAGAGGGTTATCAGGACGGCGCCCACCAGGTTGAGCACCAAACCGATCCGCGCCATCTGGGAGACACGGATCTGCTCGGTGCCGAAAATGATGGCATTGGGCGGTGTGGCCACGGGCAACATGAAAGCGCAGGAGGCCGAGAGCGTGGCCGGCACCATCAGCAGCAACGGATTGACCCGGATGGCCACCGCTACGGCCGCCAGAATCGGCAAGGCCATCTGCGTGGTGGCAGTGTTGCTGGTCAGCTCGGTCAGGAAGGTGATCAGCAGGCAGACGGAAAAGACGATCAGCAGTGGCGGCAGGTCGTTCAACCCCTCCATCTGTCCGCCCAGCCAACTGCTCAGTCCCGAATCGACGATTCCCTTGGCCAGAGCAAATCCACCGCCGAACAGCAAAACAATGCCCCACGGCAACTTGCGGGTGGTCTGCCAGTCCATGACTCGCTCGCCGCGAACTCCTGCCGGCAGCAGGAACAGTACCAACGCCATGGCGATGGCCACCGTGCCGTCGTCCACCAGGCCGGGATCAGACAGCAGGCGCGACCAGCCGGGCAACACGAGCTCTCCCACCACGAGCCCCTTGCGCGTCAGCCACAACAGGGCCAGAAGCACGAAGTCGGCCAGGACCAGCTTCTCGGCCTGGCTCAGGGGACCCAGCTTCGCGTGCTCGTCACGGAAAACGCTCCTGTCCACCAGCGACGGCAGGCTCCCGAGGCGACAGAAACCGCCGAGCAGCAGCCAGGTCATCAGCAAGAACACCAGGGACAGCGGCAGCACGAAGACAAACCACTGGGCGAAAGAGATGACGGGCGCTTCGGGGAACAACAGCGTCAGTTGCTCGATGAGGAGGAGATTGGGCGGGGTGCCCACCAGGGTCGCGATACCGCCGAGCGACGCCCCGTATGCCGTGCCGAGCAACAGCGCCACGGCGAAGCGGTTCGCCTCGCTGCGAGGTCGGTCGGCGCTGACCCGCCCGATGACGGCCATGGCGATGGGCACCATCATCATGGTCGTCGCCGTGTTGCTGATCCACATGGAGAGGCCCGCGGCCGCCAGCATGAACCCCAGAACGATCCGCCGCGGGCTGCCACCGATGAGCAAGATGATCCGCAAAGCGATTCGCCGGTGCAGATTCCAGCGTTCCATGGCCAACGCCACCATGAACCCGCCCAGGAACAGGAAGATGACGCTGTTGAAGTAGAGAGGCGCCACCACGCGGCTCGACATGATGGTCAGCAACGGGAACAGCACCACGGGCAACAGAGCGGTGACGGCCAGCGGGACGGCCTCGGTCATCCACCACACGGCCATCCAGAGAGCCACGGCGGCCATGCGCGTGGTGGCGGGGCGGTCGGGGTCGAGGTCGACCAGGCACACGAGAGCAAGGGCAATGACCGGCCCCAGCAGCAGGCCCACGCGGCCGGCCTTGGTCCCGGCAGGGGACGACCACTGTGTGTTCAGATCGACCAAGGTATCGCTCACTCCCCTTCCCGGTTTTCACTATCCGGCACTGATGAGCCGGTGCCAGTGCATGACAGCCGATGCCCGTCTGTCAAGGTATTATGGTAAATCCATGATCTTCGTAGGGTTCTATGAGGAATCGTAAGAAACCATGAGTCACGCGGTAGTGTATAACCTCAAGGGACACCCAGCCAAAGTCGATAGAGCCTATATATTAATGAGGGGTTCATTGGCGCAGCCCATGTCACGGGAGGACACGATGACTGTGGTGAAGAACGGTACGTTCAATCAGCATCTGGAGGCCATCAAGGACGGGACCAGGCGGTTCGAAAACGCCTTCGAGGGCGTGACCAGGATGATCCTGGAAGACGCAATCGAAAAGGTCGTGGTCAACGGCCGCACCTCTTACGACTTCAGGATATTCCGCACAGGTCCCAAGCACATCATTGGGATGTACGACGAGATCAACAGCTTCGTCTCCTACGTCAAGGACGCAGCCGAAGGCGGTTCGTCCCAGGAGATGGCCTTCGTGCTGGTGGGGGAACCGGGGAACGGCAAGACTTTCTTGGTGGAGTATCTCTGCAGCCTGTACCGCCGGTTCCTGAGCAAGAAAGAGAACCGCAAGTACACCTTCCGCTTCGTCGGCCTCGACAAGATCGGCAGCTACGGCAAGATCACGACCATCGAATCACAGACCTACGAAGATCCCATGATCCTGGCCATGAACCTGAAGGACGACAAGGATTCCAGCAGGGAATACCTCGGTACCCACTTCGGATTCGACGACGATACGCTCGCGAAAGTCTACGAGAACTACCGGCCTCTCGGCGCCTGCAGCGCTTATATCTGGAACGGCATACACACCTACTGTGACAGCAAAACCGGCGACATGCTCAAGTTCGTCGAGATCATGCCGGTCCCGTTGACGGAGAGCCTGGGCACCGTTACGGGCAAGTACCCGGCCAAGGACAAGATCACCTCCTCGGCCGTGGACCTGCTCGGCGAGGAGTCCATCCAGCGGCTCCTGCACATCACCGACACCAACAATCCGTACCGCTTCGACTTGCGGCGTGGCGCCCTGGCGCGCGTGGCCGGCGGCGGCATCCACTTCAGCGATGAGATCTACAAGAACAAGAAAGACCTCGTCCAGGTCTACCTGGGCGTCATCCAGAACCGTGTCATCGAGATCGACGGTTACAAGTGGCCCATCGACACCCTGATCCTGGCCACCAGCAACAGCTCCGAGTTCAACCGGTTCCTGGCGGAAAAAGAGGAAGCCCCCATCGTGGATCGGTGCCGGATCTGCTACGTCTCCCACAACACCAACTACAAATTGCAGGAAGAGCTGACCATCTACGCGATCGGCAACGAGACCAAGACCACCTACAACAAGGAATTCCTGCACCAGGATCCCAACCTGAACTACTCGGCCTCGGTGGCGGCGGTCCTGACACGCCTGCCCCGCTCGGAGAAACTGACCCCCGTGGAGACCATGAAGCTGGCCGCCGGGGAAGTGGCCGGCGAGAAGAGCATCAAGACCCTGGCCGAAGTCATCGACACATTCAGCCAGGATCCCGACATCACCAAGCGTTTCGGCCAGAAGGGGTTGGGACAGCGTAACCTCGGCCGCGCGATCCAGCTGCTGATCGAGAGCTCCGAAACCCACGAAGGCAGGTGCATGTTCGCCTACGACATCTTCAAGGGGTTGGAGAGGGTGATCCTGGACTACGTGCCCGACGCCAACGACCGCGCGAAGTACATCGAGGATATCAAGACGGCCAAAGGGCTCTACCGCGAGCGCATCATGACCGAGATGTTCAACGCCTACATGGACGAGCCGTTCGCCATTCGCAAGGACGTGATGAACTACGTGAACATGGTCATCGGCATCGACGCGGAGAACCTCGGTCCGGACATGATGTGGAAGTACAAGGATCCGCAGAGCGGGGAACTGAAGGCACTGAAGATCGACGAGCGTTTCATCAACAGCATCGAGGAGCGGCTGGAGCTGAAGACCGAGGAACAACGCGAGACATTCCGGACCTCGATCCGCAAGATCTACGGTCAGAAGATCTCGGTCGATCCCAATTATGACTTCATGGACAACCTGGAGCTAGTGAAGGCGGTCACGGACGTGCGCCTCAAATCGGACATCGCCGGTGCCGGCAGCCTCATCGGAGCTCTGGCCAACCGTACCAACGACGAGAACCGCAAGCTCTACGACCGGATGATCGACACCATGCTGACCAAGCTCAACTACTGCCAGACCTGTGCGCAGAAAACCATCGAGTACTTCTGCACCCAGGAAGACGAGAACTAGCGGACGCGGGATCTGGCACCTGGCGGTCCCGGTAGTAGCGAACGGCGCGGCGCCGGGCAGAGCAACAGGACAGGCGGCATGGATCGCAATCTCTTACAGCTTTACCAGAAGATCCAGGAAAAGGGTCTGACGCCCGACCAGGAGCGGAAATTCTCCGCCGAACTGGACGCCGGCGGCAGCCACGATTTCCGGTCCGCGCCGGACGATGCGTACCATCTGGCGGACACACGCCATCCCGGCCCGTTGACCCGAGCGGCCTGGAACTTCTACGCGTACAGCGACCTCGTGACCCTGCAGAACCTGACGACCCCGCCGGCACGGTACGACATCTGCCTGCGCTCCATAGACGAGCTCCTGCAGAAGGACCGGCAGCGGGAGGAAGACGGTTTCCCGCGGAAGATCCGCGTCGGGCGGTTGATCAAGCCTGGCCGCGGCAGGCAGGGCAAGGTCGTGGTGGTCCCGACCACGGTGGAGGAAAAGTTCGTCCACGACAGCTCTTTCAAGGAGTCGCTGGAAGAGGGGACGATCGGTGGCTCGGGCGAAGGCGAAGAAGGAGAGATCATTGGCGAGCAGCCGGTGCGCCCCAGTGGCGGGGAAGGCGCCGGTGCCGGCGGTGGGGAGGGCGGCCCCCACGAGCTGGAGTCCAGCGCCTACGACCTCGGCAAGATCCTCACCGAGCAGTTCCAGCTGCCGAACCTGCAGAACAAGGGCAAGAACCGATCGCTCACCCGGGACACCTACGATCTGACCGACAAGCACCGAGGTTTCGGCCAGCTCCTGGACAAGAAAGCCACCCTGCGCAAGATCCTGGAGACGAACCTCGCCCTCGGCAACGTACCGGACGTCACCGACATCGACACCACGCGTTTCCTGATCGCGCCGCGCGACAAGATATACCGGATCCTCTCCCGTGAGAAGGATTTCGAGTCCCAGGCCATGGTCTTCTTCCTGCGGGACTACTCCGCCTCCATGGCCGGCAAGCCCACCGATCTGGTGGTGGCGCAACACGTGATGATCTACAGCTGGCTGCTGTACCAGTACGCCGGGCAGGTGGAGTCCCGCTTCATCCTCCACGACACCGAGGCCAACGAGGTGGAAGACTTCTACACATATTACAACTCCAGGGTGGCCGGTGGGACCAAGGTTGCCTCGGCCTTCCACCTGGTCAACGAGATCGTGGACAAGGAGAACCTGGCCAGGGATTACAACATCTATGTGTTCTACGGCACGGACGGTGACGACTGGGACACCGAGGGCGACGAGACGATCCCGGAAATCGAGACGATGATGAGTTACGTCAACCGGATCGGCGTCACCATCGCCCAGCGCGACGCCAACGCGGACGTGGACAGCGAGGTCGAGAAATACCTGAAAGCCTCCGGCCTCCTGGAGAAGAGAGCGGACCTGATACGCCTGGACGCCATGCCGGATGACTCTGACGAGTCGCGCCAGATCGAGGGAATCAAGCGGCTCATTTCCGAGCAGCCGGTAGCAACGAGCAGTTGAAAGCGGAAGCATGGAACTGATCGATCAACACACCAAGCAGATCATGGAGGGGTGCAAGAGCAGAGCCCGCGACGCCGGCTTGTGCTTCGAGGACGAAACCCTCGAGTACATCGTCACCAACCGCGATCTGCTGGAGCTGGCGCCGAAGGTCATGATCCCCACCCTCTACGACTACTGGGTCCACGACGTTGAGGTCCTGCGTGAGAAAGGCAAGTACGAACTCTACCCCCACAACCCGTACGAGACCGTCATCAACACCAGACCAGCCATCTCCTTCTACAACGACAACAACCCCGACTGGCTCAACGTGATGATCTTCTATCATGTGTTGGCCCACATCGACTTCTTCCAGAACAACCTCTTCTTCCGCCACACCTGGGATTACGATTTCGCCGGCCAGGCTCTCTCGGACAAGCGGGCCATCGCCCACCTGCGCGCGGAGAAGGGCCGCTGGGTCGATTACATCATCGAGTTCGCCCGCGGGATAGATAACCTGGTGGGTTTTCACAGCGAGCTGTCCACACTGAATCGTCCCCGCGTCAACGACGTCTCGGAACTGGTCGATTACTACTTCGACGTCTTCCTGCAGACCGAGAAGAAGGTCAAGATCAACACCTATGTGAACGAGATCGAGAGATACAACAGTTGCCTCAGCGAATTCGGGAGCCAGGGCGAGAAGGCCTTCTTCACGGATGTGGAAAAGAAGTACCCGGAATTCAGGGCTGTCTTTGCGAAGCACCGTGCCGAGGTGAAGGCACCGGTGCGAGACCTGCTGGAGTTCTTGATGGAGAACTCGCCCGTCCTGAACAAGGGCGAGAACAAGTGGATGAAGGTGATCTTGCAGATCGTGCGCACGACCTCGCTCTTCTTCCAGCCGCAGATCCGCACCAAGATCATGAACGAGGGCTG
>CBDURX010000013.1:0-13148 GCA_965369485.1 uncultured bacterium
ATTCTAGAATATAAGTCTATAATATTATAATCTCGAGGGCCTCTGACAATGGTATCGACACCCACTCACTCCTTGTCCTCCATGCGCCGATAGGCCCCCAGGAAACGCTTGATCATGGTCTTGCCGAAGGCGGACAGCCGGTCTCTCTCCGCATCGGGCAGGTCAACAGGCAAGCGTCTCAGTTCCCGGACCAGGGCCTGCTCGGCCTCGGCGCGCAGCCGTTCCATTCTGGGTCCGAGGGTTTGGTTGAGTAGCCAGGTGTTGAAGGCGCCAACCAGGGAGAACACGATGGCTTCCCCCTGGGAGGCGGCCTGGCAGCGGCGCTCCTCGATCTCCTCCTGGTAAGCCCCTACATCCTCCAGGTCGATGATCCGTACACCAGTGGCTGCTGCACCCGGCAGAGGCTCCACGTCCGGCGGCACGGCGATGTCCACCACGGTGAGCGGACGGTCCGCGGCCAACTCGGCCAGCCGCGCCCTGGTGAATACAGGCTCGCTGGCGCCTGTGCAGGTGATCACGGCGTCCACCGCGCCAACAGTTTGCTCGAGGCGAGACCAGCTCACCTGCTCGGCACCGATCTCCGCGGCCAACTCCCGCCCATGAGCCGCGGTCCGGTTGCAGAGGATCAACCGCGCCGCCCCGGCCTTGACCAATCGCTTGCCCGCCGCCTCGGTCATCTCATTCACACCCACCAGCAGGTACGTCTTGCCCCGCAGGCCGCCGGTCTCACGCGCCAAGAGCGACACAGCCGAGCCGGCCACCGACTGGACTCCGTCTCCCAGGCCGGTCTTGGTCCGCACGCGCTTGGCGCAGCGGAACGCCATGTGGAATGCCTTGTGGAGCAGGGGACCGGCCGTACCGTGCTGGCAAGCCTTCTGGTACGCCTCCCTGGCCTGACCCAGGATCTGGGCGTCGCCAAGTACCATGGCGTCCAGGCCGGAGGCTACGTAAAAGAGGTGGCGGACAGCCGCTTCGTCGCCGTGTACCATGAGGCACCGGGCCAGCAGGGCCCGCCCCTCGAGATCCCGTCCGCCCACCAGGTCCACGAAGGCCGCCTCGGCCTCGGCCTCGGAGCGGATCTCCAGGTAAGCCTCCAACCGGTTGCAGGTGGCCAGCAGGACACATCCTCCCACGCCGGGCAGCAGTTTGAACTCCCGGGCCAATGATGGGAGGTCCTCTCTGGTCACGGCGAAACGGGAGCGCACCGCCAGCGGTGCCGTGTGGTGAGTGTAGCCGACGACCACCAGTTTGTGGCCGCCCAGGATCAGGTCGGTGTCACTTTCCGCGTAGATACTCGTCTGGGGGTCGCGTCCGGGATGGCGCGGAGGATGGGGCTCTGCCGGGTCACCGGGCGCGGGATTCAGCTTCTCATCCTTCATGCCACTGCGCTCGCATGTTCACGCCACCGGCCAGGTACACCACGTCCGTGAAACCCGCAGCCGCCAGCCAGCGGCAGGCTTCGGCGGAACGGGTTCCCCTGGCGCAGACGATGAGCAACGGCTTGTCCTGTGGTAGCTCCTGCACACGCTGCCGCAGCTCCTGCAGCGGTATGTTCACGGCGCCCGGCGGCGTGGGGTATTCCGCGGTGATCTCCTCGGGCGAGCGCACGTCGATCATCACCCGGTCATCCGGCGCGCTGGTGGCAGCATCGTCAGCATCGCTACCAGCATCGCCAGTGGCATCACCGCCGGCGCCCAGCGATACGCTACCGGGTGAGAGACCGGCGATCCCGCTCTCCTCCTGGTTGAGGGCCGCGCAGCCCAGAGTGTACAAGGGATCCAGGGCTGCGTTGAAAGGTGGAGAGTAGCAGAACTCAAGGTCGAGCAGATCTTCCAGCGTGCCGGCCCGATGCAGCAGGGTGGCGAACGTATCGACCCGCTTGACCACATCGCCCGCGCCGCAGGCCTGCAGTCCCAGCAAGCGCCGGCTGCCCTCCTCGTAGACCAGCTTCATGAAGATCTGTTCGTGCTCGGGGTAGTAATGGGCGGTGTCGATGAAGGTGCCCCAGGCCACCCGCGATCGCAATCCCGCATGCCTGGCCGCGGTGACACTGACGCCGGTGGTGGCCACGTTCCATTCGAACAGTTTCACACAGGCAGAGCCGGCCACGGGACCGAAGCGCGTCAACTTACCTGCCAGGTTGTCTCCCACCACGCGCCCCTGACGATTGGCCAGGGAGCCGAGAGGTGTCAGAACCGGCTGGCCGGTCACCCGGTGAACCAGCTCCACGCAATCGCCCGCCGCGAAGACGTCGGGCAGGTTCGTCTCGAGACGCTCGCTCACCAGAACTCCACCACGGGGACCGGTCTCGAGTCCCGATTCCAGGGCCCAACTGATGCGCGGGACGACACCCACGGCCACCACCACGCGGTCGGCGTGGAACGTCTTCCCGCCGGCGTGGACCACGGCCCGGCCTTCCTCGGTCACGGCCCGTGTGACCGGCATTCCCGTGTGCACAGCCACGCCGCTGCGGCGCAGCTTGCCGGCCACACAGGCGGACATGTCCGCGTCCATGAGCAGGGGCAACACCCGGTCCACAGCCTCCAGCAGAATGACCTCGCATCCCCAAAGCTCGCTGAAGGCCACAGCCAGTTCGACACCGATGAAACCGCCTCCCACGATGACCACGCTGCTAACCTGACCCGTTTCCAACCCCTTGCGCAGTGCGGTGGCTTCTTCCGGCGTGTGAAAATAACTGACCGACTCGCCCGGCTCGACACCGACCAAAGGACGCGGCCTCGCCCCCGTGGCGATGACCAGTTTGTCGTACGGAAAGACGGGACGCTCATGACTGTCCAGGTGGACGGCTTCTACCCGTTTGCGTTCCGGATCAAAGCGGACGACACGGATGCGGGTCTGCACGTCCACTCCCTTGACGGCGGCGAAGTAGTCCGCATCACGGATCATCCCGTAAGGTGTCTCGCGCAGCTTGTCGAGGTTTTCCACCTCGCCGGAGAGGTAGTAGGGAAGTCCACAGGCGCCATAGGAAATGAAGGACCGTTCGTCCAGGACGGTGATCTCGGCCGCGGGCAGGAGGCGCTTGGCACGGGCCGCGCTCTTCATCCCCGCGGCCGAGGCTCCGATCACCACGATCTGCTGACTATGGGGTGGAGACATGGCCGCTCTCCTCACACCGCTTCGCTGGTCGCGACTCGCAGGCAAGAAAAAGGAAGGGGCCGGCCGAATGCGGTCGGTCCACCCCCTCCTCAGCGCAAGAAGGACCTAGACGCAGCCGGTCGGCTTCGCCAGGCCCGCGAGCTTACAGGCGCCCTTGGCCGGGCCGCTCGGGAAAAGCTCGTAGATCCTCTTCAAGGGGAAGCCGGTTTCCTTGCACAGCTTCCGGATCATGGGGGCCACGCCGAACTCCAGGTAGTAATCGCGGAGGTATTTCATCACCTTCCAGTGCTCTTCGGTCAGCTCATCGACGCCCTCGGTCGTGGCCAGGGCCGCTGCAACCTCTTCGTTCCATTGATCGGGCTCCTGCATGAACCCGTCCTCATCGACCTCGATCTTGACGTTGCCGTGCTCGAAAATGGGCATTCTCCCGTCCTCCTGGTTTGTGTCCGCAGCCACGGCGGACTCTCTAGGCCCAAATATGTACCGCGATTTATCGCTTGTCGACCTACTTCATGTCGATGTACCCGCAGGGGCACTGCTCGGCGCACTTCTTGCAACCGGTGCAGAATTCCATCTTGAAAGAGTACTTGCCTCCCTTCTCCAGCGGCCGGATAACTGCGTTGTCCTGGCAGAACTTGAAGCAGTTTTCGCAGTCGAAGCAAATGCCGCAGCTCATGCAGCGGGCCGCTTCATCCTTCGCCTCCTGCTCGGTGAAAGTCCTAGTGGTCTCCAGGTCGATCTCGGCCAGAACCTCCTCGACCGGGACATGTTCCTCGGCTATTTCGGTCTGGTGCTTCTCGATCCAGAAGTCCTTGTTGATGTGGTACTCGTCCCGGCGGACGATCTCCGCATGGCTCGGTGCGGGATCGGGCAAACCACGGAAAGCACGGTGGATGGCCTCGGCCGCAAACTGACCCTGGGCCTGGGCGAGGGTGGCCAGGCCGAGGTTCGTGGCATCGCCGCCGGCGTAGACGTTATCGTCCAGCGTGGTGACCTTGCCCTTCCCGTCGATCTTGATCCAGTCCCTGCCCTCGCGCAGGTTCTCCAGCGGCTCGAAATCGGGTTCCTGGCTGATAGCCGGGATGATGAAGCTGGCCTCGATGTCGAACTCGGAACCCTCGATGGGCACCGGACGGCGGCGGCCGGAGTCATCGGGTTCGCCCAGCTCCATCTTGATGCACGTCATGCCGGTGGCGCTTCCGTTGTTGCGCAAGATCTTCACCGGCGCGGCCAGGAAATCGATCTGTACGCCCTCTTTCTGGGCCTCCTCGATTTCCGGCTCGATGGCCGGCATCTCCTTGATGGTCCGGCGGTAGACGATCGTCACCTTGGCGCCGAGGCGGCGGCAGATGCGCGCCGCATCGATGGCGGTGTCGCCGCCGCCGATGACGATGACGTTGTCGCCGACTTCAGGCGGCTCGCCGGAATTGACCACGTTCAGGAAACCGGTACCGGTCATGATATTCTCGGCGTCCTCGCCCTCGATCCCGAGGGTGTACCCCTTGTGGGCGCCGATGCCGACGAAGACGGCGTCGTAGTTCTCCTTCAGTTCCTCGTAGGGAACATCCTTGCCGACCACCGTGTCGTACCTTATCTCTATGCCCATGTTCTGCAGGCGCGCGACCTCTTTGTCCATGATCTCGGGCGGAAGCCGGTAATCGGGGATGCCGTAGCGGATCATGCCGCCCGGCTTGGAAAACGCCTCGAAGATGGTCACGCCGTAGCCCAGCAGAGCCAGGTGGTAGGCGCAGTTCAGACCCGCCGGACCGGCGCCGATGACGGCGACCTTCTCGGACTGTTTCTCGATACCGGAGATGTCGTACTGTACGTCGTTCTCGAGGGCCCAATCCCCGAGATAGCGCTCGATGCAGCGGATGTGCACCGGCCCGCCCTCGATGTCCGCGCGGTTGCACTTGTCCTCGCAGAGCCCCGGGCAGACGCGACCCATGGTGGCGGGCAAGCAGGTCTTCTCGCTCCACACCTCGAAGCATTCCCGCCAGGTCTCCTCCTCGGTGCGATTCTTGAAATCGTAGTTGTTGATGATCCGCATGATTTTGCGGATGGGGTTGTGGTTGGGGCATCCCTCGGCACCGCACGGCGCGAGACGTTCGATATATTCAGGTCGCAGCGGCGACTGTTCATGCATAGCTGACCCGCTGCTACGAGCCCCGAGCTTGCGTTTCTTCTTCTTGACGATCTTGGCCATGTTGCTGCATCTCTTCCGTTGTGACGGCGCCACGGCGCCATCAACCTTCTTTCTACGCTGAACCCTCGGTCAGGTAGGTTGTCTCCTTCCGGTCCCGGAAGGAGACGGCGGCCCGCAAGAGGCCTTGCGCCCACTCGGGGCAGCCCAGAGTGTGCAGGTGCAAGTAGCTTGCCAGCGTATTGCCGTGAACGATCCCGTCCCGGTCTCCGACACACCCTTTACCCTTCTCCACCTGGTAGGCCGTGGTCACGCCGGTCAGGCCACCCGTCACGTCTGTGTAGTGAAATTCGTGTCCCCTCAGCTCGGTTCCCACGGGCAGGAACGGATTGGGTTGATCGACCTTCATGAGACAGTAGCCGTGTCCCTGGGGACGGTCGTGCATCTGGACACGGATCGGCAGCACGCCGGCCATGGGTACGTTGTTGCCTTCCCACTCCAGCGACTCGGCCAGATAGATCAGGCCGCCGCACTCGGCGTAGATGGGTAACCCCTCGGCTGCGGCGTTCCGGATGGCGCCGTGCAGTTCGCCGTTGGCCGCTAGTTCCTCCGTGTGTGTCTCGGGAAAGCCGCCGCCTATGTACAATGCGTCCACTGCGGGCAGCCTCGTGTCTGCAAGGGCGGACACGGGCACCAGTTCGGCGCCGCCCTGCTGCAGCGCTTCCAGGTTTTCTGGATAATAGAAGGTGAATGCGCTGTCGTGGAAGTAGCCGATGCGTAGCCGACCGTTGGCTACTGCCGGAGTGTCGGTGACCGCTTCCGTGACGATAGGTGCCAGAGGCGGAGCGGAGCGAGCAATCTCCAGGATTTGCTCCAGATCGCAATGTTCGCGCACGGCCTCAGCGAGGGTTCCCCTCAGCAGATCGGCGGGGTTCTGTTCCGCAGGCGGCACCAGGCCGAGGTGCCGGCTTGTCAGGATCTGACCATCGATCTTTGGTAACTCGCCCAGGACCGGTAGGCCAGCGTGTTGCTCGATGGCCTGTCTCACGACCCGGGCGTGCCGAGCAGTTGCCACCTGGTTCAGGATGACTCCGCGCAGATCCACGCCCGGTGCGATCTGCCGGCAGCCCAGCACTGTCGCTGCGGCCGTGGCGGTGACCTTCGTCGGAGTGACCACGAGCAGTGTGGGGCAGGCCAGCGTCTCGGCCAGGGCGGCGCTGCTGTGGGTGCCGCTGGCATCCACGCCGTCCAGGAGACCCCGGTTACCCTCGATGACGTTCAGGCCTGTTGCAGTCGCTTGGGCGCGGAAGGAGTGCGCCACCACCTCGAACCCCATCATGTACGAGTCGAGGTTGCGCCCCGGGGAACCGGCGGCCCAGCCGAGCCAGGCAGCGTCGATGAAATCGGGGCCTTTCTTGAAGGCGCGCAAGGGGAAATCGTCCTGACGCCAGGCAGACAGCAACCCGAGGGTGAAGATGGTCTTCCCCGAGTCGCCACCACTGCCGGCGATCATGATGCGTGCACAAGTGTCTATCATGCCACTGCCGGCCGAGGCCGGCCGGGGACACGGTTGGCGGCCCCGTGTGTGGCGTAGCCGCACAACCTGGTCGCGCTCCCAGCGAGCGTTGCCATATGCTCACTGGCGGGACCACTGTCCCGCCAGTGAGACAATCCTTCACTAACCGAACTGTGGACACCAACGCCTCAGTCGTTGGCTGCACCTTCCCGGTGCGGGATCTCCAGAAAACTCCCGCCAAAGTAGGTGTAGACCAACTTGCCTCCGTCCACCAACCGTTTGATCGCCTCCTTGGGCGTCTTGCGGTCCACGTCGGGCCACCGCTCCTTGACCATCTTGGTCAGATCGGTTGGCTTGTACTTCTTCTGTCCGGCGTCACGCTCAACCATCTTGAACATGACATCCATGCACTCTTCGACGCTTGGCATGTTCAACCACCCCTATTGCTGGGGAAAATGCATAGAGCGCTTGTACGTCAGCCCTGCGTGCTTGAAATCGTCGATGTGGTACTTCGTAAACTCGAAGCCGGTCAGCCTGAAGAACTTCGGCCAACCGATGCGATCGATCCACTCACCCACGCGCTCATACTTCCGGGCGCCCTTCCGCCAGCACTCGACGATGGTCCTGACCGCCTCGACGACCTCAGGCCAGCGCGGCGGGGTGTTCGGCAAGAACGGCACCGCCAGGCGCGAGAACGTGGGCTCGCTGCGGGCGTTGGACACCTTGCCGCCCACCCAGATCGATATGCCGTCGTTCAGAGGATCCGCGATGGGCATGGATGGGCAAACCGTGAAACAGTTCGCGCAGAACATGCAGTTGTCCTCGAGGACCTCCACCGAGGGATTGCCTTCGACGGTGACGGGACGGATGGCCGCCGTGGGACAGGACGCCACTGTGGTCGGAATCTCGCACATCTTGCGCAGTCTGTCGTGTTCGATGCGCGGTGGTCGGCGATGGACGCCGAGCACGGCGATGTCGGAGCAGTGAACGGCGCCACACATATTCAAACAACAGGCCAGGGCGATGCGCAACTTCCCGGGCAGCTGCGTGGTCTTGAAGTACTCGGACATGTCGTCCATCACCGACTTGACGATGCCACTGGCGTCGGTGGCCGCGGAGTGGCAGTGCACCCAGCCCTGAGTGTGAACCATGTTGGAAATGGCGTTGCCGATGCCTCCCACGATGAAGCCGCCCTTCTCGATGTCGGCGATCAACTTGTCGATCAGGCCGTCTTCGGTCAGCAGAAACTCCACGTTGTGGCGGCTGGTCCAGCGCAAATGGCCGCCGCAGTACTTCTCGGCCAGGTCCGCGATCCAGCGAATGGTGACGGTGGACAGCAGGCGCGGCGAGGCCATGCGCACGGTGAACAGCTTGTCGCCCGATTCGGAGACGTGCACCATGACACCCGGCTTCATGACCTCGTGGTACTTCCACTGGCCGTAGTTTTCCTTGATGACCGGCGGCAGGAACTGCTCGTAATGCGGAGGACCGATGTCCGTGATTCTCTTTGCAGGTTCAGCCATTTTATCTCACTTCCTTTACTGAAGTTTACCGAGCCGTACGGCTCGGGATCGATTCCTGTGCTCGAGGATCACGCCTCGTCTTCCCCATCCTCGTCGTCTTCCTCGTAGAATTCCTCGTAGAAGATGTAGGGATTATCGCGCGGCATGGCGATCATTTCGGGAATCGGATCGACTTCAACGGCCTCCAGGAAGTCGCCGAGGCCCACCCTCTGGATGAACTCGCCGACACGCTCGCGGGCCTTGCCCTCCTCGCACCAGACGTCCCAGATCCTCTCTATGACGTCTTTGATCTCGCGGTAGGGCGGCTCCATCTTGACGAACGGGATCAGGACGCTCGAAAGCAGAGCCCCCTCGATGATGGGAGCCTTGGAGCCCAGCAGGATGGTGGCGCCGGTGTCCTTGCCGGGGCGCAGCGCCTTGGGCATCACGTTGATGCAGTGCATGCAGTGGAAGCAGATGCTGTCGTCTATATCCAGCTTGCTGCCGTCCCAATCCATGCATTTGGCCGGGCAGCGGTCGCAGACGTCGGCCTCGATATCCAGATTGCCGTCCGCGTACTCCTTCACCGCGTCGGCGTCGATGCGGATGTTGTCGCGCCAGGTGCCGATGATGGAGCAATCGGAGCGGGCAATGGATGCGACACAGTCGTTGGCGCAGCCGGAGAACTTGAACTTGAACTTGTAGGGGAAGGCCGGCCGGTGCAGCTCGTCCTGGTACTCTTGTGTGAAGTCGTAACAGGCCTTCATGGTGTCATAGCAGGCAAACTCGCAGCGGGCCATGCCGTTGCAGCAGCTCGGGGTCCGGACGTCCGAACCGGAGCCGCCGAGGTCGAAGCCGATCTCGGTCAGCTCTGCGAAAACCGGCTCGAGTGCTTCGGTACGGCAGCCCAGTAGGATGATGTCCCCCGTGGAGCCGTGCATGTTGGTCAGGCCGCTGCCGTGCTTGTCCCAGATGTCGCAGATCTTGCGCAGGACATCACTGGTGTAGAACCAAGCAGACGGCTGATTGATACGCATGGTGTGGAAGTGGGACACGCGGGGGAACTCTTCCGGGAGAGAACAGTAGCGCCCGATGACTCCCCCGCCGTAACCCATGACGCCGACGATGCCGCCGTGCTTCCAGTAACCAACCCGGTCCCTGTAGGATTTCTCGAGCAAGCCGAGAACGTCATTGGCCATGGGATTCTTGGCAGCGGCCTTCTTGATCTCCGTGACAAAGCTCGGATAGGGGCCCTTCTCCAAGTCATCCAACAATGGTGTTTCATAGTTTGCCATCTGTGCTCCTTTGCGATAAGGATCCGGCCGCCTCGGGTGAACTGGTTGATAATCGCACTCTCCACCACAGGGGAAGAGCTCCAGGAATATGGCTCCCGAGTGAGCTCCCGGGTGGGCTCCCGAGTAACGATGCGCAGGGCACTGGTGTGCCGGTCAGCCGGTCTTTTCCCGTCCCGCGACGACGGTCAATCACAGTTTCCTTGTGAGTCTCTCCTCGCTTTCCTATGGCCTTCTTCTCCAAGCGTCGAAAATAGGTATTGGCCAGAGGGGAGTCAAGAAAGATGTTAGATATTTGTCAGGGACAAGAGGGGAGGGTTATCGTGTGCTTATGTGCTGCAAATACAAAGCTAACACCATTGAAAACCTGTTGCTGTGATTGTGAAATTCATGATCAGAATGCCCGATTGAGGCTATTTTCTGTTAAATGATTAACCCAAATGAATGGGGGATAACTCTGTCTACCATCACCTCTATAAACATTATGGATGCAACCCATTGATAACATAATTAGTCAAATAATAAAATAATAATTGCTAAAATGTGGTTAATTGTTGTATAATATGATCACAGTTCGACAGCTCGGTGGGGGTGACACCAGGAGGCATTGACAGATATGGAAAAGAAAACCACTTACATCAAACCACAATTACGGTCCCGGAAGATAGAGCTGGGCGTATATGGCCAGTACAACTCCGACGGTGGCGACGTAACCATGCCGTACACCCCAGTGCATGACAAGCCCTTCTCCGGGGATTTCATCCCTCACACGTAACTCGACAGGCTATTTTCCTCAGGCGAGGAGATCACGGAAGAGGGGGCGATGTCAGTCGCCCCCTCGCTCTTTGCCGCCTGCTGCCCTTGGCACTCCCGGCTGGACAGGGTAAAGTGGTGCGCGCGCTTCCAGGCCGAACTCCTCGAGATTGAACAGGAGCATGGTTTCACGCGATGACCCCGTCTTCCACGCCGCACAATCCGGAACTCGCCACACACCTGGAAGGTGTTGCCGGGGCCCGGAGCAGGGCGCTGGAACTGATGCGCGGTCTCACGGACGACCAGTTCAACTGGCATCCGGACCGTGACCACTGGTCCATCGCCCAGTGTCTGGATCACCTCGCCGTCACGGGCGATAAACTTGTGCCGCGCCTGGCCTGGGGCATCGCCGAGGCGAGGCGAAAGCAGTGGCTCGCCCCGGGACCCTTCCGTTACGGTTTTCTGGGCAACTGGGTCGTGAAGCAGGCTGGGGCAGAGGCCGGGGGCGGGGAGTACCCGCCACGGCGCCGTTTCCGTGTACCGCACATCTACACCCCGGCCACCACTCAGACCATGGAGAGCCTGGTCCCCCGCTTCGATATGCTGCAGGAACAGTGGACGGCTCTGCTCCAGAAGGCGGACGGCGTGGACCTGGCGCGCATCAAGATCACTTCGCCCGCCAGCCGGTTGGTCCGGCTCAGTCTCGGACAGTGGTTCACCCTGGTCGTGGGGCACCAGCGACGCCACCTGCTGCAGGCGCGATGGGTGCGGGAACACGCCGGCTTTCCGGCCGACAATCCGGATGTTCCGGATGATATTCCGGATGATAAAGACGGGAGCCTGCGATGAGAACCGCTCTTTTGGCGGCCACAGTCGTTCTTGGTTGCGCGTGGTACCAGTGTGCGGCGCTTCCCTTGTGTGCGGCAGGTGAGCCGGCCGAGGCCGGCAACAGGGCGTCCGCCGAACCCGACTCGGTTCTCCGCCAGCAGAGCGGTTGGTTGTTCTTGCTGCCGGTGATCGCCTACACGCCGGAGACCGAGCTCATGTTCGGTTTGACCGCCGGCCGCTACCACCGTTTCGACCGGCACCCGGACAGCCGACCCTCGACTTTCACGCCCGCGGTGGTCTATACCGCCAAAAAGCAGACCATCATCTACCTGCCGGCCGATCTCTACTGGCAGCGGGATATCTATCACGCCACGGGAGTGCTCTCGTACTTGAACTTCCCGGACAAGTTCTACGGCATCGGCAACGACACACCGGATTCGTTGGAGGAGGACTACACTCCGCGTACCCTCACCTTCAACACGACCCTGCTGAAGATGATCTTGACCGACCTCTACTGCGGAGCGCAGTACGACTTCGCCACCAGCAAGATGGTGAAGAAGGAGGAGGGCGGTCTACTGGACTCCGGGCTCATCCCCGGCAGTGACGGCGGCATCGTCTCCGGTCTGGGACTGCTGACGGACTACGACTCCCGCGACGACATCTACTTTCCCGCGGCCGGCAGCTTTGTGCGCGCCGCGGCTATCTTTTACGACAACGCTCTGGGCAGCGACTTCGACTTCAGCCGTTACGACCTGGACGTCCGGACCTATTTCTCCTTCGCCGGGCGAAACGTTCTGGCCCTGCAGGCTTGGGGACAGTCCACCACGGGTGTGCCACCGTTCCAGATGATGCCACGGCTCACGCTACGCGGTTACTTCGAGGGCCGCTTCCGCGACAAGAACATGCTGATCTTCCAGGGAGAGTACCGTCGGATGGTGTGGCGGCGATTGGGTGTGGTCCTGTTCGGCGGGTTCGGCCAGGTAGCCCGCAAGATCGGCGACATGGCCATGGACGAGTTCAAGCCGGCCTACGGCACCGGGATACGCTTCCAGATGGGCGGGGAGGAGAGGATCAACCTGCGCCTCGACTTCGGGTGGGGCGAGAACTCGAGCGGCATGTACCTGATGTTTGGGGAGGCGTTCTAGCTCGTCAGTATGCTGACCCCTGGTTGCGCACGATCCAGATCCAGTAGACCACCATGTACCCCGCCGTCGCTCCCGCGTGCCCCAGCAACGCCGGCCAGACGTTGCCGAACCGCTCCCGCAACCAGCCGAAGAACAGTCCACCGGCCAGCACGGCCGCGGTCAAGAGAGCAACCAACCATCCATCGGCCAGGAAGCTGCCGAGGGTGAAGATGTGGTAACTGGTATAGCATAGGGCCGTGACGCCGATGGCTAACCCGCGGTGGCGCGCTGGTTCCAGGCGCCGGTGCAGAAAGCCGCGCCAGTACAGCTCCTCGGCCATCCCGTTGCCCAGGACCATGAACACGGTCATGGCCAGGACCTGGTCCGGGGACATACCCCAGCCGGCCAGCACGTCCTCGACCTCGTTGCCCGCCAGGAGCTCGTTCCCCCACAGGGCAAAGAATCCCACCGTGCCCATCCCCAGCGCGGCGCCGAGGCCCATACCGACAACGAACCCTGCGCGACACCGCGGGCCGGTCAGGCCCACGTAAGCGAGGTGGTCACGCAGCGAGGTGCGCCGGATGATGAGAGAATCCAGCAGTGGCAATATCAGGCAGACAAGAATGTGATAGCCAACAAATACGATCCAGAGGTCGTGGAAAATCTCGAGAGTCACGACGACCACCAGAGGCGCGCCCAGAAGCCATAACAGTGACCATGACCATGGTTCACGCTTGCTCAAAACTCACACCTCCCGGGGCTCGGGCCCCTGGTGTTCCATCAACTGCCCGAGATGTCTCACGAATCGGCGCTCCCGACAACATTCCAATCCAATGCGGCCGGACAAGCTTGGCGTCCTTGGCAGGGACCACT
>CBDURX010000014.1:0-13036 GCA_965369485.1 uncultured bacterium
CGTCCTCGTCGTTCCCGTGCGCTGCAGGTCAGTCGCGGTATTTCACCAGATCCAGCATGAAGGCGTAGCTCAGCGCCGTCTCCTTGTGCCGCTTGAAGCGGCCGGTGGCGCCGCCGTGGCCGGCTTCCATGATTGTCTTGAGCAGTAGCAGGTTGTCGTCCGTCTTCAGGGCCCGCAGCTTGGCCACCCACTTGGCCGGCTCCCAGTATTGCACCTGGGAGTCGTGCAGGCCGGTGGTCACCAGCAGGTTGGGATAGTCCTTGGCCTCCACGTTGTCATACGGCGAGTAGGAGAGCATGGTGTCGTAGTATTCCTTGTCGTTGGGGTCACCCCACTCGTCGTACTCGCTGGTGGTCAGGGGGATACTGGCATCGAGCATGGTGGTCACGACATCCACATACGGCACATGGGCCACTACACCCTGGAACAGGTCCGGCCGCATGTTGAGCACTGCCCCCATCAGCAGACCGCCGGCGCTGGCGCCCATGGCGAACAGGTGGTCGCTGCTGGTGTATCCTTCCGCGACGAGGTACTCGGCGCAGTCGATGAAATCGGTGAACGTGTTCTTCTTGCGCAACAGCTTGCCGTCCTCATACCACCAGCGGCCCAGCTCCTGCCCTCCACGCACGTGAGCGATGGCATAGGCGAAGCCTCTCTCCAGCAGGCTGAGCCGGGCCGAGCTGAAAGTCGCGTCCATGCTGGCACCGTAGGATCCGTACCCGTACAGGAGCAGTGGGCTGCTGCCGTCCTTCTGCAATTCTCGCGGGTAGACGATGGAAATGGGCACCCTGGTTCCGTCCCTGGCCGTCGCCCACAGACGCTCGGTGCGGTAGGCGGAGGAGTCGAACCCACCCACGACTTCGTCCTGCTTCATGAGCGTCTTCTCGCGTGTGATCATGTCGTAGTCGAACACGGAGCGCGGCGTGGTCATGGAACTGTAACCGTAGCGCAGAGCCGTGGTTTCGAACTCGGTATTGGTGCTGATGTAGGCGAGGTAAGCCGGCTCGCCGAAATCCAGGTCATGCTCCCGACTGCCGTCCCAGGGAATTACACGGAGGTGGTTGAGAGCGTCCCTGCGCTCGGACAGGACGAGAAAGTCTGCGAAGATCTCGAAACTACTCAGGTACACGTCCTCGCGGTGGGGAATGACCTCCCGCCAGTTCGCCTTGCCCGGGTTGGACACGGGTGACTCCATCAGGCGGAAGTTCTCCGCGTTCCAGTTGGTGCGAAAGTAGAACCGGCCCGCGTAGTGATCCACGGAATACTCGTGGTTCCGCTCCCGCGGCTGGATCATTGTGAACGTACCGGTGGGATTGGTCGCGTCCAGGTAGCGATACTCGTCACTCAAGGACTGGCTGGAAGCGATCATGATCAGCTCGCGGGATTTGGTCTTGTACACGTAGCAGCGGAAGGTCTCATCGTCTTCCTGGTAGACGAGCACGTCGTCACCGACGTCACTGCCCAGTACGTGGCGATAAATCTGGTAAGGGCGCAGGGTTTCAGGGTCCTGGCGGGAGTAGAAGAGGGTCTTGTTGTCGTTAGCCCAGGCCAAGCTGCCGGTCACGTCGGGGATGACGTCCGGCAGCATCTCGCCCGTGTCGAGGTTCTTGAACCGCAGTGTGTAGAAGCGCCGGCCGAAAGTGTCGGAGCCGAAAGCCAGGATATCCCGGCCGGAGCTGACTTGAAGGCCCCGCAGGGCGAAGAACTCATGGCCCTCGGCCAGCCGGTTGCCATCGAGTGTGATCTCTTCGGGCGCCGCCAGATCGCCCCGTTTCCGGCAGTGGATGGCATACTCCTTGCCCTCCTCGAAACGGGAGTAGTAGTAATATCCTTCCAGCAGGTAGGGAACCGTCTCGTCGTTGGGCTTGATGCGTCCCTTGATCTCCTCGAACAGTTCATCCTGCAGCTTGCGGGTGTGGCGCATCATCTTGTCCAGGTACTCGTTCTCGGCCTCGAGATAAGCTATCACTTCGGGGTTTTCCCGTTCCTTGAGCCAGAAGTAGTCGTCGACTCGCACGTCTCCGTGCGCCACCAGTTCCTTGGGTTGGATCTTGGCCACCGGCGGCGTGGCGGACTCACAACCCGTGATGACCACGACCATCCCCAGCAGGACCACTTTCACGACAGAGCGCATCGGAAACCCCTTTCCTCGCCAGATGAATCGGTCCGGAAGATGCGGCACAAACGCCACGGTTACGTTCCCGCCAAGATAAAGTTACCGCCGGCACTAGTCCAGTCGGCTGGCTGAGACCGGCGTAGGTGGCGGTGGAGATGGTTAGGTTGTGGCTTCGAAAATGTGTCTGCTCCCCCGAAGACGCTGTCCCACCACGGATTTAGCGGACACAATTTCGAGGCCGCAACCATAGGGGCACCGCGTGTCTCGACGATCAGAACCGGCGTGCCCCTTGACGGCGGGGGGCGCCTACCGATATAAACGTAAACGAGATACATAAAATGGATGCCCGGGCCGGCTCGCCCCTTTTCCGCCACGCGCGGGACCCGTTCCGAACGGAGAATCATGCAACAGGAAAACCTGATCGAGAGAATCGCCAAGAGCTTCCGCCAGAACTGGGACCGCAAGGCGTTCACCGACTACGAGGCCTCCAGCCTGACCTTCGGCGACACCGCCCACCGGATCTTCCGGCTGCATTACATCTTCGAACATTGCGGGGTGCGGCGAAGCGACAAGATCGCGCTGGCCGGTCGCAACTCGACCAACTGGGCCATCACTTACCTGGCGACTGTGACCTACGGCGCGGTCATCGTGCCCATCCTGCCCGATTTCACCAACGACGAGATCCAGCACATCATCGGTCACTCCGAAGCCGTGATGGTCTTCGTCTCGGACCAGATATACGACCTGATCGAAGAGCGAAAACTGCCCAATGCGAAGGCATTCTTCACCCTCGGGGATCTCTCCCTGCGCTACTGCCCCGATCCGCGGGCCGAGGAGATCGCCGCCGGTTCGGTCTCGCGGTACCAGGAACGCTTCGGCGACCTCCTCTCACCCGAGCAATTGCGGTTCCGCGAGGTACCCAACGAAGCTCTGCACTCCATCGTCTACACTTCCGGCACAACCGGTTTTTCCAAGGGAGTCATGCTCACCCACGGCAGCCTGATGGCCAACGCCCGGTACTACGTCGACAATATGGACTTGAAGGCAGGCCAGGATGTCATGTCGTTCCTGCCGTTGGCCCACGCCTTCGGCTGCGCCTTCGAGTTCGTCTCACCGGTCGTAGCCGGCGCCCACGTCACCTTCATCGAGAAGATACCCACGCCGAAGGTTCTCATGCAGGCATTCCAGGCAGTTCGCCCGCGCCTGATCTTGTCGGTGCCGTTGATCATCGAGAAGATATACAAGACCCGCTTGCGCCCCCTCCTGGACACCAGGAAGATACAGCTGATGATGAAAACGCCACTGGTCAACAAGCTGATCGCCCGGAAGATCCGCACCCAGGTCGGCGAGGCGTTCGGCGGTAACTTCCAGGAACTCGTGGTCGGCGGCGCCGCCCTGAATAGCGAGGTCGAACAGTTCTTCCGCGGCATCGGCTTCCCGCTTTCCTGCGGATACGGCATGACCGAGTGCGGACCGTTGATCAGCCACACGGTCGTGACGAAGAACCCTCCGGCGGGCAGCGTCGGCAAGGTGGTGCCCTACCTCGAGTGCAAGATCGAGTACGGTGATCCCGGATCAGATGTCGGCGAGGTCTTGGTCCGGGGTGTGGGCGTCATGCGCGGTTATTACAAGGACGAGGATGCCACCCGTTCCGCCATCGACCCGGACGGTTGGTTGCACACGGGCGATCTGGGCCGTCTGGACAAGAACGGATTCCTGTTTCTCACGGGCCGCTCCAAGAACATGATCCTCTCGGCTTCGGGTCAGAACATCTACCCGGAGGAAATCGAGTCCAAGCTGAACAACCTGCCGTTCGTGCAGGAATCGCTGATCATGGACAAGAATGGACGGCTGGTGGCGTTGGTCTATCCCGACGTGGAGGCGGTGGACAAGGACAACGTCAGCGAGAAGAAGCTGGCGGAGATCATGGAGCAGAACCGGCTCGACCTGAACGCGGGCCTGCCGGCCTTCAGCAGTGTCACCCGCATCCAGCTCATCTTCGAGGAGTTCGAGAAGACACCGACGAAGAAGATCAAGCGGCGACTCTACAATATCCTCGACTAAACGCTCCCGACAACAGCGTCACGTGGCGCTGTTGTGAATTGAGAGAGAAAAGGTTAAAATACCTCTTGAAGTCTCCATCGACTCGAAGTCGGCACACCGTTAGCCGACTAAACCGTACTCTTCGGCGATCACTTCTGCCAACGGCAACGAGATGATAAACCGCCGCACATTTTTAATGAACGGCCTTGCCCTGAGTGGCGTCGCCCTCACCAGCGGATCATTGGATTCGGTGTTCGCGAAGGGAGAAAGCTCAAAGGGCAACTCGCACATCGTGATCTCCCGTGACGCGGGACTGCGGACTTCCGAAGCGAGCTTGGATGCCGAGCGCTTGCACAAACTCCTCGACCGTGCTGTGCAAACCCTCTTCGACCGTGACGATCCCGTAGCGGCCTGGCGGTGCGTGGTGAAGCCGGGTGAGGTGGTGGGACTGAAGGTCAACTGTCTGGCTGGCCGGTGGATGTCGACGACGCCGGAGCTCGTCGAGGCGGTTTGTGAACGGCTCCAGCAGGCCGGCATCAAAGGCCAGGACATCATCGTCTGGGACCGCCTCAACACAGACCTCGAGGAGGCCGGTTTCCCGATCCGCTACGAGGGACCCGGCATCCGGTACATCGGCAACGACGTCCTGGGGTACGAACCCAAGCTAATGGTTTACGGCGCCGCCGGAAGTCTGGTGTGCAGGACTCTAACCAGAGTTTGCGACGCTGTCATCAATATGCCGGTACTGAAGGATCACGGGATCGCCGGTGTTACCGGTGCCCTGAAAAACATGTTCGGCGCCATCCACAATCCGAATAAATACCACCTGAATAACGGCGACCCCTACGTGGCCGACGTCTACAGCCTGTCGCCTATTCGCAGCAAAACCAGGCTGGTTATCTGCGATGCCACCACCGCCCAGTACGAGGGCGGCCCCTCGTTCATGCCCCACTGGACCTGGCCTTTCAATGGGCTTCTGGTTGGTACTGATCCGGTTGCCCTGGACCATACTGCCTGGCATATCATCGAGAGGAAGCGGGCGGAGATGAACATGTCGTCATTGAAAGCAATCAAGCGGGAGCCGACCTACATCGCCACAGCCGCCAGTGCACAGCACAATCTCGGCACCGACAATCCCTCCCTCATCGACGTGATTGAGGTTTGACTCGAAAAGACACTGGAAATGTCCACCAATCGACAGCCACTACACTCTAGTCACGCGGAACGAATTGACACGCTTCCGGAGCAGTTCGACCGCCGGACTTTCCTCAAGACAGGGGCGGTTCTCGGTCTGGCTTGCGCCTGTTGCGGTGGCATACCTGCCGGAGTAGGAGCCGCGACTGATTCGTCCTCGGCGGATGATAGTCGGTTCGTGGTCGAGGCTCTATTTTACGAGAAACTACCCTACAAGAAAATCCGGTGTAAGCTCTGTCCCCGTGAGTGTGTCATCGACGACCGTGAGCGAGGGTATTGCGGTGTTCGCGAAAACCGCGACGGCACATATTACACCCTGGTGCATTCGCGGCCCTGCACCCACCACACCGACCCCATCGAAAAGAAGCCGTTTTTTCACTTCCTACCCGGAACCAGAGCATTTTCTCTCGCCACTGCCGGCTGCAACGTCAATTGTAAATTTTGCCAAAACTGGCAGATTTCTCAGGCGCGGCCCGAACAGGTGCGCAGCCTCTACCTACCTCCTGTAGAGGTCGCCTCCCTGGCCCGGCGGCAACGAAGCGCCAGCATCGCCTACACTTACAGCGAGCCAGTCATCTTCTATGAATACATGGTCGACATCGCCGCAGTAGCCAGTACCGAGGGACTGAAGAATGTGGTCGTCACCGGCGGGTATATTCAGGAGGAGCCCCTCAAAGAGCTGTGCAACCAGGTGGACGCCATCAAGGTGGATCTGAAAGCCTTTACCGAAAAATATTACACAGAGGTGGTCAACGGTGAACTTCGCCCTGTTTTGGACGGACTGGTTACCATGCGGAAGCAAGGGACCTGGACAGAAATAGTCTATCTCACCGTCCCCACCTTGAACGACAGCGACGATGAATTCACCGCCCTGTGCCGTTGGATCGTGTCCGAGCTAGGACCGGATGTACCCGTGCACTTTACCCGTTTTCATCCGGACTACTTGATGAAGAATCTGCCGCCCACCTCGGTAAGTACCCTCGAACGAGCCAAAGCGATAGCAGACGCGGAAGGGCTGCACTTCGTTTACATAGGCAACGTGCCTGGCCACCCCGCCGAAAACACATACTGTCCCGGTTGCGGGCACGTGGTTGTGGAGCGAACGGGGTTCTTCGTCAAGGACGTTCTCCTCCGCCAGGGGAAATGCCGAAATTGCGACCGTGAGATTCCAGGCGTTTGGAGTGACGAGTAGCAGTCACTCATTGCTCAGAACCAAAATCCCAATCCTAGCGTGAATTTCCCCGCGAACCCCGAATCCTCCACGGGCGTTTCGGTGACCACCCGGCTGCCGTTGGGCAGAATCAACTCCGCAGTCGAGGTGTCCCAGTTGATCCACTCCCCGCGCAGGGCGAAGTTCAGGGCGATGTGTCGGCCCAGGAAGTAGTGCAGGCCAGCACCGAAGGTAGCGCCCGGTCCATCGGTGCTGAAGTTGAGCTGATCCTGCGCAGATTCAACGCGGAACGCTCCAATACCGCCGAACAGGTAGGGACGCAGGGCATCGTCGGGACTGAACATGTAGAGGGCCTCGAGACTGCCACCCCCCAGGCGCAGTTCCACATCGGGATTGTTGGTCTCGTGGCGGGCGCCGCTGAAGTAGAGGCGCAGCTTGAAGGTGGAAGTGAGGGAAACACCCAATTGAAAGGCTGCGCCGGCGCCGGTCTCGTCAGCGTACACCGTGCTGGACGGATCGTCCGGCCTGGGATCGTCGGCCCCGATGTGGCTGCTCAGAAAGTCGAGACCAAGGAAGAATTTCCCGTCCGTGGCCCCTGCCCGCCCCGGTGTCAACGAGAGAAGCAAGAACAGGCCGAGTAGTGAGATCTTTCCCACCCCGCTCTGGTTTGCATGTCCAAAGATTGCCTGACACATGATGCACCTCCGGATCAGGTCTCTCCCTTGCCCACGGAAATTCCGAGGCTCTGGATCTTCTTGTGCAGGTTGGTGCGGTCGATGCCGAGCAACCGCGCTGCCTGGGATACGTTCCCGTCCGCGGCAGTCAGGGCTTCCCGGATGCACGCCGCCTCGAATCGGCGGCGGGCCTCCACCAGTCCTCCCAGGCGTAGGACCTCACCAGGCGGCAGGGGTTGCACTTCCGCGCTGAATTCTGTTGCGGCTGCCGCGGTCATCCCCGCTGCCGGTCTCGCCTCACCCGCGTCTCCTGCATTCTCCGCCAGCATGCCGGCCCGTGCGAGATCGGCCACGCTGATACATGCGCCTGTTGTCATGATAGCCAGCCGCTCGACCACGTTGTTCAACTCGCGCACGTTACCGGGCCAGGGCAAGCGGGTCAGGATCGTCATGGCCTCGTCGGCGAATTTCTTGGTCTGCAGGTTGTTCTCCAGGCGGTAGCGCTCCCGGAAGTGATGCGTGAGCAACGGGATGTCGTCCCGTCTTTCTCGCAGTGGCGGCACCACGATGGGGACCACGTTCAGCCGGAAGAAGAGGTCCTCCCGAAACCGGCCCGCCTTGACCTCGGCTGGCAAATCCTTGTTGGTGGCGGCCAGAACCCGCACATCCACCTCGAGTGTCTGCGCCCCCCCGACCTTCTCGATCTCGCCTTCCTGCAGCGCGCGCAGCACCTTGGCCTGGGCGCGTAGGCTCATGTCCCCCACCTCGTCCAGGAACAGCGTGCCGCCGTCGGCCTGCAGGAACTTGCCGTCGCGGGTCTCGGTGGCGCCGGTATACGACCCCTTGACCGCTCCGAATAGCTCGCTCTCGATCAGCTCCTCGGGAATCGCTGCACAGTTGACCTTCACGAACGGCTTGTCCTTGCGCCCGCTAGCGGTGTGCAGAGCCCGCGCCACCAGTTCCTTGCCACTGCCGCTCTCGCCGTGGATAAGGATGCGCGCTGGAGTGGGGCCGGCGCGTGCGATCTGGGTACGAACCTCGCGTATGGCCGTCGACTCGCCGATCATCACGAAGCGGCCCTCTTCGCGGGCCTTCAGCTCGCGGTATTCCTTCTCGAGAGATCCCTGGTGCAGGGCATTGCGCACCGCCACGAGCACCCGCGCCTTGGAGATGGGCTTTTCCAGGAAATCGAAGGCGCCTTCGCGGGTCGCCTCCACGGCAGTGGCGATACTGCCGTGGCCGGAAATCATGATCACCATCTGGTGGGGATCGTCTTGCTTGATCCGGCGCAGGGTTTCGAGGCCGTCCATCCCGGGTAGACGAACGTCCAGGATCACCAAGTCACTCCGCTCGTGCTCCAGCGCGGCGACGGCGTTCTCGCCGCTGCCAGCTTCGCGTACCGTGAAACCATCCGCGCGCAGGACCATACCGAAGGTACGGCGGATGTTTCGCTCATCGTCGACAATGAGCACACTGGAGCTCATCTTGCGCCTCCTTGCTCTTCGATCGTGGGGATTTCCCCTGTCACGGTGACCCCGGCCGCCCGCGGCAACCGGATCGTGAAGGTGCTGCCACTGCCCACCTCGCTCGCCACCGCGATGCTACCGGCGTGGCCGGTGACGATCCCCTCCACGATGCACAGGCCCAGCCCCATGCCTTCCTTCTTGGTGGAGAAGTTGGGCTCGAAGATGCGAGTCTGGTTTTCCGGTGAAATACCGCCGCCGTGATCCGAAACTTCCAGGACGACCTCGTCACCGGTCGGATGCGCTTTCAGGGCGACCCGCTCTGGCCGTCCCACCCCGGCGCAGGCGGCCAGGCCGTTCTCGACGAGGTTGATCAAAGCGCGCCGCAGTTCGCTGGCGTCGAAGCTGGCCAGCAACTCACCACCAGGTGTCTCCAGAACCACTTTGTCCTGGCCGTACAGGCGCACCAGCTCTGCGAGCAGTCGGTTCAAGTCACCCGGGACGGGCCGCGGCTCCGGCAAGCGGGCGAACTCCGAGAACTCACGCACCAGGTTCCTGAGTCCTTCCACCTCTTCACTGACGATCTCTTCACACTCCTGAAGCAAGGCCGTGTGGGTGGGGTCCTCACCGTTGTAACCGTCGCGAGCCGACTGCACCGCCAGCAGGATCGGTGTCAACGGGTTCTTGATCTCGTGGGCGAGGGTGCGGGCCAGGTCACGCCAGGCGGCCACCCTTTCCAGACGAGCCAGCTGGCGGCGTTGCACGGCCAGACGCGTCACCATGCGGTTGAAAGCGGCCACCAGGGTGGCGATCTCTCCCGAGGCTTGCGTATCGACCCTCGCTTGCAGATCGCCGGCCGCCACCTTTTCCGTGCTGGCCACCAGGGACTCGATGGGACGGGCGATGCGGCGGGCCAGCAGGGCGCCGGCTCCCACCGCTGCCAGGATCAACAGGGCGTAGATGAGCAGGAAGGGAGCCACGTAACTCTGCAGCACCCGTTCACGATCCTGGCGCAGGGTTCGGATCAGAACGAGGGCGTCGGTCAGTCGACCGGCCCGCGCGACCATCTCCGGCGGCAGCGGCCGAGCCAGGACGACCATTTCCCCGCCGCCGGTACCGAAGGCCACAGCCAGGAAGTTGTCTACCCGGACCACATCCGCTGTTTGCGGCAAGCCGTCCACGGGTGCAGCCTGCTCCGCCCAGCGCATCAGCTCGGGCGGCGGATCAAGGGGCAGTTGTTCGCCTGCGGTATCCAAGACGACCACCGGTGTGATGTCACCGGATGAGGAGCCACCAGGCGTTTCCGTGCGCAGACGCGGCAGCCAGATCTCGGCCACCTGTCTGAGAAAAACCCGCTTGCTGCCCCGTAAACCCGCGCGCGACTCGGCAAGGCCGGCCTCCAGCGCCCTCTCCACCGACCCGTCGAGGGTCGGGCCTAAGCTCCTTTCCAGGAGGTTTCTCACCACGATGGAAAGTGGGATCGCCGGCAGGATCGCCACGACGAGGATGGTGACGATCAGGCGTGTCCTAATCCGTTGCATCGCTCAGATCCTCCAGACGGAACCAACCCGAAAGCAGTTCGCTCTGGGACGACGGTCGGCCCGACCCGTCCTTGTAGAAGAAACGTATCAGTTGTCCCAGGCTGATGGTCATCTCCTGGCCATCGCCAAGGCCGCCACCACGGTTGTCTCCGCCAATGACCTTCTCCACCCGTGCTCGCTCACTGGGCGCGATGGGATGCATCAACAGGCCCGCCCGGACACGAAACCGACCGTCGGCGGTAAGGGTGGAAAGCGACGCCACCGGCAACCGGGGCAGGTCGGCGAGAAACTGCACCAGACCCTCCACATCCGGAAACCGATGCTCGCGACCCCCCTCCTCCAGGGAGTAGACTTCTTCCCAGAGATCGAAGGCCAGGCGGTACGAAACGCGGTTGCCCGCGACAACCTTTTTCCCCTCGTCCATGAGATCCAGGTACAGCTCGATGGACGAAACGAGACCACTGCGCATGGAGAGGGAGATCCTCTCTCCCGGCAGCCCGACACTGACCAGGCGGCAGACCACCAATTCACCTGACCGACCCGGCTCCACGGATACGATCCGGGGCACATCCTCGCCTCGAGCGGCAACGGCCAGCAGGCAGAGTCCGAGGCCGATCCACAACCGACAGAGAATCCCAGCCCGTAACAGACGTCGGTCCTGCCATCTCACCCGGACCCACCGCCTGACCTCCTCGCCCTCCATCAGAAAGTCCATCCGATGGAGGCGTTGACATGGAAAGCCTCGTCCACAGGAGAATGCGAGAGGGGAATGCCCACATCGAGCCCGAGCCAACCGATCCACCAGAACCGCAACCGCAGACCCCAGCCGGCGCCCACGGACAGGTCGCGCAGGGCAGGATCGCTGTCACTGCCGCTGTCCCCGGCATCGAGAAACAACAAGCCAGCCAGGCGCGGCAGGGAACGGTCGCCGATCAGGGGGGCCCTGTACTCCAGCGACGTGTTCCAGAGCCAGAGGTCACCCTCCGGTCGCGTCAGCGACTGGCTCGGGAAACCCCGCACCGTGTAGAGGCCACCCAGGTACAGCCGGTCGTAGAAGGCGGCCCCGCCACCGACACTGCTGGCCCGGAAACGCACGGCCAGGGAACCGCCCCACAGGCGGTGAAACTTGCGCAGGTCGAAGGTGACGGAACCGAAGCTGTCGTCACCCTGCAGGTATCCCCCCAGCAGCAGTCGTCCCCAGAGCCCGTCTGCCGGCGAACCGGCCGCCAGGACGCCACTCCTGGTGTCGAATCGGAAATCGAGGCGCAGGATGCTACGGGAACGCTTACCCGCGGCAGCGGCGATATCGGGAGGTAGTTCTTCGAAATCCACCCGGTCACCGCGCTCGGCGAACTCGGCGGAATTGGTGGTGTAGACCGTGGCGGAGGAATCGGCGTCGACCTGTTCCACGCGTACACCAAACGCAGCGCTCCAAGTGGAGGAGAGCCTGCGGCCGAGGTGCGCCCCCACCCCAACGTTACTGACATTGTGACTGTACTCCACCTTGTCGATGAAGTAGATCCGGTCAGAGCCGTAGGCCGAGGCCCGCGCACCCCAGAAGCTGCGGCCGTCACCGAAGCGCGGCTCCGCGAAGTTGAGGAAAAACCCCGTGTAACGGAACCCGATCTTCCACTGCA
Organism: uncultured bacterium; assembly: GCA_965369485.1. Lineage (GTDB taxonomy): Bacteria > Krumholzibacteriota > Krumholzibacteriia > LZORAL124-64-63 > LZORAL124-64-63 > CBDURX01. Next base: position 11,840 of record CBDURX010000014.1, read on the forward strand.
GGTCGAACAGCTCGCCACGTCCGAGACGGTTGTCCAGGGCCACGGCGGCGGGGATCAGGTACCAGCCGTCCAGGTCGGTATTGCCAGTGCCGAGACGGAATTCCGCGCCCTTCTCTTCTACTTCGAGCACAAGCACGATGTGGCCGCGTTCCCTAGCCGGCCTCGTGTAGAAATCGACCCGGGCGAAGAGATCGCTGCGCCGCAGCTCGGCGACGGCGTCCAGGATGATCTCTTGGTCCACATGGTCGCCAATCCGCAACGGCAGGTAGAACAGGATGGTGGCGTCCCTGGTGCGGTGGTTGCCCTCGGTCTGAATAGTGTCCAGGACGAGGGACAGTGCGTGGTCCTCGTCGGCTAAAGCCGGCACACCGCCCAGAAGGACGGCGCCCGCGACGAGGCCCAGCACAGTCGCAAACAGGGGCCATGGCGGACTCTTGGTCGGTGTGGGCGCAGGCAAGACTAACTCCCTCGTGGCTCAATTCCCTGTCCCGCAATTGCAACCCCCATACCCAACACCACCTCGTCGCGCAGTCCGCCTGAAAACCCCACAACTTATTCAAAAATAATAGATTAACAGGTAAGACTTACCAGTTATCCACTCTTGCCTCCACGACGGTTCTACCGGAAAGTGTGAATTTTCGCAACAGTATCATTCAGAACTTCATCCAGGTGTGGTTGAAGGACATCACCTTCGAGTCGACCAACCACCACCACTTCACCGCCCCTGAAAATGCCCCTTCAAAAAAGTCGGCTTTCGCTGTAATATCCCAGAGGATGAATAGGGGTCCTTATCTCTAGGGGGTGCCGACATGTCGATCCATTTCAGATACGCGATATGTGTCACGGGAATCGCTTTCACCTTGGTCCTGACCTGCAGCGTCGCCCAGACCGCCCTGAACCTCGAATCCGAGGAGATCGTGCAGGCCAGCGGCAGCGACATAGCCGTCACGGGCTACTCCGTGCCGAGTTGCGTCGACTGGAACGACGACCAGCGCAAGGACCTGCTTGTCGGCTCGCCCCTGGGCGAGCTCGTCCTGTACATCAACATCGGGACCGACGCCGCGCCGGTCTTCGGCGCCGCCGACACGGTGCGGATCGGGGAAGCCGACCGTCCGGCGGTCCTGGACGTCGGCTTCCGTGCCACGCCGCACTATGTCGACTGGAACGGTGACGAGGTGCCGGACCTCGTGATCGGCG
>CBDURX010000015.1:0-12509 GCA_965369485.1 uncultured bacterium
AGAGGACCAGACGCCAGGATCCAATCTTCGCCATCCTCGGGATCGAGGCGGCGTACCTCATCACGGACCACCATGATGGACGGCTCCCCAGCCACCATCGCGGTAACCTCGGCCGAAAAGTGTTGCCGGTCCACGGCCAGGGCTGCGCCCGCTGGCAGTGACACGCGTCGAGCCGCCGTCAAGAGACGGCAGCCGAGACGCTCCAGCTCCATTTTCAGCAAGCCTGACGCGGTGGCTTTGTCGACGCTCTTGAGGGAATTACTGCAGACGATTTCCGCCAGGTCGTCCGTGCGATGAACCGGCGTGCTTTGTTGAGGACGCATCTCGTGCAGGGTGACGTTGAACCCCAGCCGAGCAAGTTGCAGTGCCGCCTCGCATCCAGCCAGTCCTCCGCCAACGACGTGGATGGTGTCCCGAGCCATTTCAGTGACCTTGATCCTGTTTGACAGCGTGGGGGTTCAGGTCGATTTCTTGGTCGATTTCTCGGGCTTGACAGAGATTTTGCTGCCAACCTTCTTGGCACTCTTTTTTGCGGCTTTTTTGCTAGTCTTTTTCGCAGTTTTCTTAGAGGTTTTCTGCGTACTGTCCTTCAGATTGCTACTCGGCTTGCCGCGGCCCTTCTTGTTCTGGGCGGTTTCAGCCAGCAGGGACGTGGCTTGTTGTACGGTCAACTCCGAGGGGTCGGTCTGCTTACCGAGAGCAGCGTTGATCTTGCCATCGGTTATATATGGCCCGTAACGTCCCTTGACCACCTGCAACGGCAGCCCGCTCTCGGGATGATTTCCCAGCTCCCTGATCACACTTTTCTTGTATTTGTTCCGGATGCGCTCGAGGGCCTCATCCAGGGTGACACTGTAGATCTGCTCTTCAGAATCCAGTTTTGCAAAGACACGATCCCGCGCCACGAAAGGGCCAAAGCGCCCCAGTCCCGCAGTGACCGGCATGCCATTCTCAGGATCCTCGCCGAGGAAACGCGGCAGGGATAGCAGTCGTAACGCCTCGTCCAGACCGACATCCTCGGTACGCTTCCCCCGTGGCAGGCTGGCTCGCTTGGGCTTCTTGTCCTTCTCCGCCTCTCCGAGCTGAGCGTACGGTCCGTACGGCCCCACCAGTACGTAGACGTTCATACCACTGTCCGGATCCTTTCCCAACGGCTCGCGGCTCCTGGCCCTCGCCGCGATGAGCTCTTTCGCCTTGTCCAGTGTCAACTCGTCGATGAGCAGGTCCACGGGCAAGGTAGCGCGTTGCGCCTCCTCACCATGACCCCTCTGGACGTAAACGTAATTGCGGCCGATGCGGATGGTGACAAGTTCACTGCTCTCGGTCTCCTCACCGAGGGGGATGGCGGGGAACTCGATCTCGGGCATCTCTTGCGCTATGCGCGCGAGCAATCCTTGTCCGGCTTCACCATTCCCCTGGTAAAACTTGGACAGGAAGCCTACCCAGTCTTTCTCACCCGCGGCGATGTCGTCGAGGTCCTCCTCCATCTGGGCTGTGAACTTCAGGTCAACGTACTGTGGGAAGTGGCGGCGCAAGAGGCGCATGACAGCCATGCCGATGTAGGTGGGTAAAAGAAAACCCGCCTTCTTGATCACATAATCGCGCTGTTGAATCGTGGAGATGACCGGTGCGTAGGTGGATGGCCTGCCGATGCCCTCCTCCTCCAGTTTCTTGACCAGCGAAGCTTCAGTAAAGCGTGCCGGCGGTGTGGTCTCGTGGCGCCGTTCGGCGACCGAGGCGATGCTGACTCCGGGTTGGTCCGTGCTCGTAGCCGCGTTAGCGCCAAAGGTCTGTCCCTCGGATAGATCCGGTAGCAGAGAATCCGCTTGCCCGCCGCCGTACACCTTCAGGAAACCGGGGAAACGCACCACCGAACCATTAGCGCGGAAAACAAGTTCCTGGCCTACATGGTCCACCATGAAATCCACTGTTGTCTTGTCCAGCCTCGCCTCGGCCATCTGGGAGGCGAGGGTCCGGTTCCAGATCAGGCGATACATGGCCAGCTCTTCCTTCTGCAGGACGTCGGCCAGTGTGTCCGGGATACGGTGCATCGAGGTGGGACGGATGGCCTCGTGGGCCTCCTGTGCGGACTTGGCCTTGGTCTTGTACCGGCGCGGACCAGTAGTGTAGTCGGGGCCGAACTGCTGGCGGATGAATGTGGCCGCCTCTGAGAGCGCCTTCTCGCTCAGGGTGAGTGAATCGGTACGCATGTAAGTGATCAGACCTTCCCGCACACCACCTCCCAGAGCGATCCCTTCGTACAAGCGCTGGGCGACGCGCATGGCCATTTTGGGCGACATGCCGAGTTTGGAGCTGGCGGCTTGTTGCAAGGTCGAGGTGATGAATGGCGGGCTGGGGCGTTGCCTGGATTCTTTGCACTCGAGACGGGCGACCCGCCACGGCAGCGCGGTAACCGCGCTGGCTATACCCAGAGCTGTCTCCTCAGCCAATAGGACCAGTTTCCCCTCATCCTTCAAGCGGCCCGTGTTGGGATCGAAATCCTTGCCGATAGCCAGTTTCTTCCCGTCGACGGAGACAAGGCGAGCTTCAAACGCGAGGTCGCCCGCCGTCAACTGGGCCTCCACACCCCAGTACTCGGCCACGTGAAAGAGTTGGCGTTCCTCTTCCCTTTCGACGATGAGACGCACCGCGACGCTCTGTACCCGACCGGCGCTCAGCTTGGTCCGCACCTTTTTCCATAGCACGGGCGAAAGGGAATATCCGTACAACCGATCCAGTATGCGTCGGCTTTCCTGTGCACGTACGAGCTGATTGTCAACGTCCCGTGGGTTGGCCAGCGCCTTCGCGATAGCTTCCTTTGTGATCTCGTGAAATGTGATTCGGCGCACCGGAATCTTGGGTTTGAGCAGTTCGAGCAGATGCCAGCTTATGGCCTCGCCCTCTCGGTCCTCGTCGGTGGCCAGCAGCAGCTCGTCCGCTTGTGCGAGCAATTTCTTCAGACTGGCTACGTGTTTCTTGCTGTCCTTGGACACCACGTAGATGGGGACGTAACCACCGTCGGTGTCGACACCGAGCCGTGCCCACGGCTTCTCGCGGAACTTGGCGGGAATCTCAGAGGCTGAGCTGGGCAGGTCGCGCACGTGGCCGTAGCTGGCGACCACCTTGTATGCGGATCCCAGAAACTTCTCGATAGTGCGCGCCTTGGCAGGCGATTCGACGATGATCAGCTTCAAGCCCAACTCTCCATCGATCTAGGCGATTGCCCAACCGTTCACTGCGTGCGTCGCCCCGTTGCTCTGTCTCATTGAGGATTCGACGCGAGGCGATCCCGCTTAATGTATGTTTCCCAGACCGTTCGTGAGGTGGTCCAGAGAGCCCTGCTCCGGGAACCGGAAAAAGACCTGGTCGAGGAGATGATCGATCTCCTGGCGCTTCAACGGTAATTCGGAGACCAGCGAAGCATAGTGGATCAACAACTCCATTTGTTGCCTGGAGATCATACCCTCCTGGCACAAATCCAGCAGGTAACCGAACGCGGTAGGAGTCAGATAATCACGCTCGGCTTCCCCGAACGCGCGCACACCGCGCCCCACCGGTGCGTCAGAGGACAGGATCTGGCTCCAGAGCGCCTGCTCCCCGTCGTGCGAGGGCCACTGCGCCTGTAACCAGGCCAGGATCCCGCTGATGCTAGTCTCCGGATAACCGGCGATGCTGCACATCTCCCGGATCCTCTCCATGTCCAGATCGAGTTCCTCGTTCTGGGAGGAAATGGCATCCAAGAGGAGGATCAGCAGGTTCTTCAGCTTTTCCCGTGCCGATTCCATGCGGTCTCCTACTCCCTCGCGGATTTCAAAGGAAGCAACCTAACACAGCTGTTACCCGGTGGCAAGATGCTGGCTCACCGGCCACAACACTTCTTGTACTTTTTTCCGCTCCCGCAAGGGCAAGGATCATTACGGCCCACCTTCGGTTCAGCCCGTTGCACGGGTTGCGAGTGGCCCGGCTCCGGCGGGCGGGGCGGTCCCGGCTCGGCCGTGGTGACGGCTGCACCAGGCTGCACCCGCGCCTGGGTGTAGGCCGAAACTTCCTGGTGCTGCACCTGGATCCGGTCCGGCTCTGGACTCGGCGACACTGGTGCGGCGATCTCCGCTCGGAAGAACACCCGCACCGATTCCTGTTCCACTGCGTCCATCAACACCTCGAACATCTGGAAGGACTCTGCCTTGTATTCCACCAGGGGATCCCGCTGCGCGTAGGAACGTAGGCCGATACCGCTGCGCAGCAAGAGCAACTGATTCAAGTGGTCGCGCCAGTGCTCGTCGATGATCTGCAACATGACGAATCGTTCGAGTTGACGGGTCAAGTCGGGGGACAGCCGCGTCTCCTTGGCTCGGTAACGCTCGCGTGCATGTTCCAGCAGCCGCTCCTGCAACGCGTCGTAGCCGATGGACAACCGTTCTTCCTCGTCAATGGGCATGGGGGTCAGAATCAAGCTCAGGTAGTCCTTGGCCATGGCGTCGAAGTTCCAATAATCGGGAGCCTCGTCCGCGCTGGCGTGGCTGGCGACGAGCCTTTCCACTGCGGCCTGGATGTAATCCTGCATAACCTCGGAGACGTCCTCATCCAGGAGAATTTCCCGGCGCAGGGAGTAGATGACCTCGCGCTGTTTATTGACGACGTCGTCGTACTTGAGCAGATGTTTGCGGATCTCGAAGTTATGATTCTCCACCCGGACCTGGGCTTTTTCGATGGCCTTGGTGACCATGCTGTGGGTGATGACCTCGCCTTCCTCCACGCCGAGGCGATCCATCACCTTGATCAGACGATCCGAGCTGAACACCCTCATTAGATCGTCTTCGAGGGAGAGGAAGAAGATGCCCGCACCGGGGTCGCCTTGCCGTCCGGCTCGGCCACGCAGCTGACGGTCGATGCGGCGACTCTCGTGCCGCTCGGTGCCCATGATGTGCAAGCCGCACGGTTCGTCTTTTGCGTTCAACTCGTCCGCCCAGGTCTCGTTCAGCCGCAGAACCGCGGGCTCCAGCTTGATATCGGTGCCACGCCCGGCCATGTTCGTGGCGATGGTCACGCCGCCGAGGTGTCCGGCCTCGGCAACGATCTCGGCTTCCTGCTTGTGTTGCTTGGCATTCAACACGTTGTGGTTGATGCCTCTGCGGCTCAACAGCCGGCTAAGAAGTTCGCTCACCTCCACGGTGGTCGTACCCACCAGCACAGGCAAGCGCAACTCGTGTAAACGAGCCACCTCTTCCACGATGGCCTTGTACTTTTCCTTCTTGGTGCGGTAGATAACGTCGTCATAGTCGCTACGACACACCGGCTCGTTGGTGGGGATCACTACCACCTCCAGGCCGTAGATCGAGTGGAACTCACCCTCCTCCGTCTCGGCAGTACCGGTCATGCCGGCCAGCATCTCGTACATGCGGAAAAAGTTCTGGATGGTGATGGTGGCCAGGGTCTGGGTCTCCTTCTCGACCTTGACCCCTTCCTTGGCCTCGAGGGCCTGGTGCAATCCTTCACTGAAGCGGCGGCCGGGCATCAAGCGCCCGGTGAATTCGTCCACAATGAGAATCTTGCCGTCCTGGATGACGTACTCGTCGTCTTTCGCGTACAGGGAGTAAGCCCGCAACAGCTGGTCCACGTTGCTGATCTGCTCGTTCTTGATAGCGTATGCTCGTTCCACCTTGTCCAGCTTCTTGGCCCTCTGCTCGGAGGTGAGGCTGGTGTCCTTCTCGATCTCCCCCGCGGCGCCAGCCAGGTCGGGCATGACGAAGAAGTCCTTCTCCTGGCGGGCCAGGATCTCGCGGCCCTTCTCGGTCAGGTCGACGCTGTTGTGCTTCTCCTCCACGACGTAGAGCAGGTCCGCGTCGGCCTCCCACATGGCCTTGTCACGCATGAAGGCCTCTTCGGTGCGCTGGATGGTCTCGAGAACGCCGGGTATCTGAGCCAGACGCCGGAAGCGCTTGTTCTTGGGAGCGCCGTGGCTGATGCGCAGCAGCTTCAAGGCCGCTTCGTCGTCGATTATGACCTCGTCCTCGTTATCGGCCTGGCGGAAGAGACGTTCCACGTCGGAGACCCAGTCGTTGACAATGTTGGCCTGCTGGCGGACCAGTTGCGCGACGCGGGGCTGCAACTCCTCGAAGCGGTGGGTTGACTTGTCCACGGCGCCGCTGATGATCAAGGGTGTCCTCGCCTCGTCGATGAGCACCGAATCCACCTCGTCAACGATGGCGTAGAAGTAGTCTCGTTGCACGAGTTGATCCTTGTGGATAGCCATGTTGTCGCGGAGGTAGTCGAAGCCGAACTCGTTGTTGGTCCCGTAGGTGATGTCGCAGTTGTATGCCTCCCGGCGCGCGTCGGGTGACATCTGGCCGATGATGTAACCCACGCTGCAACCCAGGAACTTCAGCACGCCCCCCATCCACTCGGCGTCACGGCGGGCGAGATAGTCGTTTACGGTGATGAGGTGAGCGCCCTTGCCCGCCAGGGAGTTGAGATAGAGCGGCATGATGGCCACGAGTGTCTTACCTTCGCCGGTGGCCATCTCGGCGATCTTGCCCTGGTGCAGAACGATGGCGCCGATGATCTGGACATCGTAGGGCACCATGTCCCAGACCTGCTCGCGGTTCCAGACCGGCCAGGTAACCTTCCGCTCCTCCAGGCGTCGGCAGGCCTCCCAGACGACTCCGAACGCCTCGGGCATCAGGTCGTCCAGACTCTCACCCTTGGCGTGCCGTGCCTGGAATTCGTCCCGCTTGGTGCGCAACTCGTCGTCGCTGAGATCGCGGTAGTCCGCGCGCACCTCTATCACCTGTTGCATCAGCGGCTCCAGCTTGCGGTAAGAGCGCTGAGACTTCTTGCCGAAAATTTTTTCCAGGATACCGGTCACACCATCGGCCATGCTGCCCTCGTTTCGTCGCCAAAGCCACTCTCTGCTGTCTGTGGCAAAGATGCTGGCAAGTTAGGATCGGTGCGGATCCGTGTCAATCATGGTTCGCCGAGGCAAGCCCTGCCGGACCGAGGCCAGATCAGGCCAGCCAGGTCAGGGAGAACTGCACGACCCCAGCCGTGGCCAACGGCATGGTGAGATTGTCCCACCGTCCGTGTGTCCAGCGCTCCATGAGGGCGGCCGTCAGCCCTCCCAGAAAGATCGTCAGCGGTTGAGAACCGATCACGAGAAAGATCATGAACATGGAAACGAAGAAGCAACCGAGAGTGCCCACCAATGTCTTGTTGCGCCGTTTCCGCACAGCGGGAATCTGACGCGGTTGACCACTCTTAAACTGGCGCCGCTTTCGCCAGTGCTGGTAGAATTGTCCTACCAGAGCGGCTGCCGAATCGCCCCAGGTCAGGCAGAGGATCCCCGCGGTGGTCGGGGCGGCCTCGAAGAGCACGGACGTCAAGGTGATGCCGATCATCATGATGCTGGCGCCGGTGTACCGATACCGCTCGTCGACCCGGAAGACGAACGGGAATGCCTTGAAGAGCCACAGAGCCCAGCGCCGGGACCGGATGCGGAAGTGGTCCACGGCCATCACGAAAACCGTCAAGAGGACAAGGCCGGCACTGGTAACCGGTTCGTGCACGTAATAGGTCCAGAACGCCAGCAGTGTGACGCTCAGATGGATGCTCTTGCGATCCCACTCGACTCCTTCGCGCCAGGAACGCAGGGTGGTGGGGTCCGGGGTGAATTCGGCGCGTTTGTGTTCCCACTGCTCACGCAACCGTCGCGGACCCTCCCGTAATCGGTTTTTACCGTTCTGGGGAGAGAGTTTTTCCTTCATGACATTCGACCGGGAAAGGTGATCCTGGGTTTTCACTAGTGAGTATCCAATCGTAAATCTCGCGGGCGATCAATACCTTTTCCGTGTAACGCCGCGTCTCAGGATATCCGATCCAGGCCAGAAAGATGTCTTTATCTGCGCGACCGCCCAGTTGTCGATCCCAGCGGTCCACGGCGCCGCCGCCTGCGTTGTAGGCGGCAACAGTACGGTAAGGATCACCGTCGTAGCGCTGCAAATTTTCCCTCAACAGGCGACTGCCGGCCTTCAGGGAGATCTCCGGCTGGTTCCAGAGAACGGTTCCCTCGTGGAATCCGCGACCTGGATAGTGGAAAGGCATGATCTGGAGCAAGCCGAGAGCACCGGCGCGTGACCGTGTGGCCGGGTCGAAGAGTGACTCGCTGCGGATCACGGCCAGGAGCAGAGAAATTTCTACCTGAGCTGACTCCATGGCTGGCCAGGCGTCATCCAGGGTTGGCACGGGGTAGAGAAAGAGCAACCGCTGCTCCTGGCTCAACGGTTGCCGCGGCAAGGCCGAGGCCAGGGCCAGTTGCCCGCGGCTGTCCGCCGTGGCGAGGCACACCCCCAACAGGGCGTGCCGGTCCAACAAACTTTTCAGACCGCCTCGCCCTTTCTCCCGGGCCAAGGGCGCCAGGATGGTGCGAACGCGGGACAGTTCGCCTCCGCCGAGTCGGGCCAGGTCGCAAGAAAGGGTCCAACGGAATACTGCGTCCCGCCAGGGATGGCCACGCAGGTAGCGACCGATGGCGGCGCAGGCCAAGGTGTAGCGTGCCGCCGGGGTGTTGATCTCCAGCAGTGCGCGTAAGACGTGACCGTACTCACGGCAGCGGCTCGCCCGGCGGTCGTTCTCGTCCGCGGCGGCGATCAAACCCTGTCCCCAGCTGGCCCAGAGTCGCCAGAGGTGGTCAGACCGCGAACCGTTTACGGTAGCCCGGGCATCATCCGTCATGGCGGTTGAATTCATGACCTTAGCCGTGCGTACCTGGCGCCGCGCCGCTGCCATGAGGCCATCATCCGCTGGGGTGATCTCGACTGCTGTACCGTTCAAGCGCGCCTGCCAGTAGCGGGCTTCCATCTGGAACTCTTGCCAGGCCTTACCGTGCAAATGCTGCGCCGCCAGGGCGACGATACTGTCGGCGGCTACCGGGCGGTCCTGGGCTACAGCCAGAACCAGGGCCTGCAGTGTCCACTCCCGCAAGCGCCGGGTTAGAAGGTCTGCGGGCGCCTGTTCGAGTACGGCCAAGCCGTGGGCCAAGTCTGCCAAGCCTACCTGCCAGTCCCCCCGTAGCAGTCGCCTTTCGGAAGCACGCCGCCACATGTCCAAACGCAGCCCAGCACTCAGACCATCGAGACGAGCCAACTCTTCGGTGTGGGCCGAATCGTAGTCGTGGCGCCGTCGCTGGCCGCGGAGCCAGTACACCTGGTAGGCCTTTTTACGGGGTGGATGGGCGTAATGCCGGTAGTGCGCATCCAGCTCCTCACCTACCTTCAAGGCCACTCCACCCAGGCCGGACGTCGCGTCGACCGTGAAACTCGCGGCATACAGGGTCTCCGCATCAAGCCACTGCTTGCGCAGGCGGGACAGGAATCGCGCCAGTTGTTCCGTCCCCGCTCCGGCCGGGACGACTGGCAGTCCCAGAGCGCGCTGCCGGGCTGTCCACAGGGCCCAGGCGGACTGGGCGTCATAGGGGCCGAGGTCGAAGAGTTCCGGCCAGATGGTCATTTCGGCGCTTGTTGACCCGTCAGATGGAAGAGTCTCGTTATTTTCCGGGGTACTTCTGGCAGCTAGGTCGCGCCAGCGAAGGGACCAGACAAACACTTCCTCGGCGTTCAGCTCAAGACGCTCGGCCTGCTCCAGGATACGCGAAATGGTCTGGTAAGCAGTTTTGTATCGTTTGTGTTCATAAAGATTAAACGCTCTCAAATACAGTAACTCTTTAAGAAGAAAATCCGGGTTGTCGTAGACAGGCAGTGCCTCACCAGCGGTGGCATGGGCTAACTTGTACAGTTGATCGCGGTGGCTTTTACACCATGTCTCTTGTGCGGAGAGGGAGCCCAGGGCTGGGGCGAGGAAGCGCCAAGTCCACAGCCTGTGCTGCTGCCGGAGACCACCAAGATCTTCCGGGAAGAGACGCCATGCAGCCTGCAGCCACTCGTGATCCACGGTGAGAGAAACCCAGAGGTCTGCCGGCCACCCCTGCTCGAGTTGAACCTCCGCGGGATCGGCGTAGTGCCCCACCCGGAATTTTTCCAGAAATGGGTCGGTCAGAGGCTGAGCCAGGACGATTCCGGCCTGCAGCAGGGACAGGACTGCGAACGCACAGACTGTACAGCGCACCACGGTGAGCATCACTTGATAAAGACCACCTTGCGTGTGACGGTCTGCTGGCCGGATTGCAGGCGGAGGAAATACAACCCAGCGGCCGCGCGACGGCCGAACGCGTCCTTGCCATCCCATTCGAGCAACTGCTGTCCCCCCGGCAGGCGCCATTCCCGCAGACGTCGGCCACGCAGGTCATAGAGAGACAGATCAGCCGCCTGTCCCACGGGAATCTGTAGCAGGAAGCGTACCGGGCCGTGGGCGGGATTGGGATATGGACTCCCCAGCAACAACGCGGGCCCAGTTCCCCCGTCCCGGTAGAGAACGACGGGCTGCGAGGCAACCTGGCCGAAGTCCACACGAGCCAGGACGCGAATCACCTGGCGCTCGTCCGGGCGGACGGAGATGCCACCGCCTAGAGTATCCAGATCCACACTCCAGGGGTAATCCCCGGACCCGCCGGTCGGCCACCCTTCCCACACGGTGGTCCAGGAGAGCCCCTGGTCCGGACTGATCTCCACGGCAAAAGACGAGGCCGGTTCCCAAGGCCAATCCCATGCGAGGACAGGGTTCGATCCGCCCATCTCGTTCAAGATGGCTACAGGGAAGGCATTGCCGCCAGGAAACTCTGACACGCTCTCTAGACGCGCGATCACCCAGCCGCGGTGTGTGTAGATCTCATCGCTGGTGAAGCGCAAGCGCATCCGCAGCGGTCCCTCCGCATCCGGTAAAACTACCAGGTCGACACGCCAGGCGTACACTCCCCCCTCAGTCAAGGAGTCGTTGCCCGCAAAGGCAGGACGACCGTGCAGCGGGGTGCGCGTCCAGGCCGATACCTTGGCGCCATAGCCCGCCAGGGGCTCGGCCTCTAGCCAGGTGCCGTCCGCCAAACCGATCTCTACCAGTCCCGCGTCCCAGGCCGAGCCCGGACGGGATACCTCCGTGTCCAACGCGTGAACGATCCGCACGGCCGTGGCGCCCTGAGGAAGCGGCCCGGAAGTGAGAATGACGTCGGCCGTATTGCCGTAGCGCGCATCCGGCCAGTCGGCGGGCGAGGTGTAATTGCTGCCCGTGCAAACCAGCACGGGTGAGCCGTCGGCGGTCAGTGCCGGACTCCCCTCCCAGCGGTGCCAGGTGGTGTGCAACTGGTCACTAGGCCACTCGACGAGCCAGTCGGCGGGCCAGTTGTCCGCGAAGGCGAGAGGATCGCTCTCCTGACGCCAGAGCAGTGGTCGTTCAACCTGGTCCAGCTCCTGATCATCGTTGAACAGCCTGATGTGTAACGTGGTCTCGGCAGTGGGCGGCAAGTCCGGATCGGCAATCCATTCAGGATCGGAGATCGCTTCCCAGCGCCCCCCCCCCACGTGTTGCAACTGTACAGTGACGGCAGTTTCGCCCCCGGCGGAACTGCCGAAGGCCGGGGCCGAGCTGATGGAAATCCGGGCGCTCAGGTGCGCCGCGGGCAGACCCGTTTCCTGGACTACCAGCCGCAACAAAAGAGGCACTCCCTCCTCCCGCGAAAGTTCCACGCTGAAACCGTAGCTGGCCGCATCGGAGAACTCCATGACCACGCCGGCTGACGAAGAAGTGATCTGGGTCAATGCCACCTCGGACGGACCCAGGTAACCGTTGCTGGCAGGAAAGCTGGAGTCTGTCCACTCTGTCACCTGTAACGGACCGGGAAACAGGTCTTCCGGACGCCCGCGATCCTCGCCCCGGCGCAGCTGGTCGTCACCGTCTGCCTCCACCAGCGCGACACGGATATGCCGCTCCGGGAAGGAGGGTGCCGAGGCTTCCCCTGCGGCGAGGTTTTCGTCCACGTGGTAGATCAGCAGCTGACCAACCGGTACCTCGACATCGAAGGGCGCGGCGAGGGACCCGCCGCGTGTTTCCATCAGGAAGTACTCCGTGCCGTGCCGCCCCTGTGTCCAGACGCGCCATGCTTCTCCCCCGACCAGAGTGTGGCTCAAACTGTCCGCGCCAATGGTACCGCGGTAAGAGACGAGGTCGACCCAGCCCAGCTGGGCCGCGCTGTAGGCATCCAGCAGGGCGGCGCCGCTGCCATCCCCCCGTCCCCAGGCGCCGGAAGCCATGAGACTGAACCGTCCCAGACCGCCGCGGGACATGAAATCACCCTCTGCGGCAGCCAGTTGCAGGTCGTAACGGTCTTCCAAACCGAAGAGGTGTCCTACTTCGTGTGCCCAGATGCCGAGGCCACTCCGCATGCTAACCACGGCATAACTGCTGGCGATGACACCACGATCCGTTATCGGCTCGTCCAGGTAGAACTGCAAGGCTTGGATCAAACCATTCTCGGGGTCATTTTCCTGGCCCACGGCAGCGTGAAGAATCAACACGCCATCCAGTTCACCATCGTCGTCGGAGCTGCCGGGCTTGCGGTCCGGACCCTC
>CBDURX010000016.1:0-12399 GCA_965369485.1 uncultured bacterium
GACCATCAAAGATCTATACGCCAAGCTATAAAAATGACCGATCGTTCAACCGCTAGCCCGGATTTTTGAAAATTAATCCGAGCTTGGAGGCTGTGTTTCACGAGAATTCAATCTCTCGTTAACGCAGCCTCCCGTCATGCCATCGATACAATATTACTTTATCTCTATATTATTTGGTTCGATGTGTAATATTTTGGGTGGGAAAACGTGTGGAAAAATTGTTCAATAAAAGCGTAAAAAAACCGGAATAAAAAATTACCGTGGAAAACCGGGCATTCACCGATCGTTTTTCCCCTTTTTATCCTCAGCACGATATTGGCGCTATAAACTGAATAACTGCCAATTACAGCACTTCCTGTCGGTTTTCCCCTTTATGCACAACCCCTACTACATCTACTAGTCTCTTCTTAATCTACTTGATAGGAGAATGAGCATCACATATCATAGCAATCCCTCGTGATGTAGTCCTGACTAGAACTCTTCCTTTCGGAGGATCTGTAACGTGAAGATCGAGATTCAGCAGGAGGACCTCCAGCAAGTTCTCTCCGTAGTGGCTAATGTGGTTCCTACGAAGACGACGCTCCCTATTCTGACCTGCATGTTGATCGAGGCCGATGGTGATCAGTTGAAATGTTCCGCGACCAACCTGGATATCTCAGTGGTCACGGTGACTGACAAGGTCAAGATCGATAAACCTGGTCGTATGGCCGTTCCTGCGGCCAAGTTTGTCACTTTCGTTCGTAATTTAGTACCTGGAAAGGTGACACTCGAGGAGAAGAATGGGAAGATCTGGATAGTGGCGGGGAAGGCTGCTCTGGAAGAGCCGAGCATGAATGTAGAAGAGTTCCCGGCTCTACCGTCCCTGGCCAGTGAACAGGCCTTGGAGTTGGGTGCTGCGAAGTTGGCTGACATGATCCGCGCCACCTCGTATTCCGTCTCCCGGGACGAAACACGGCCGGCGTTGATGGGCATCCTCTGGGAGGTCCAACCCCGAAAATTGACACTGGTGGCAACCGATGCTCACAGGCTGTCGCGTTGCAGTAGTGATGTGGAGTGGGATGTTTCCAGTGACCGGAACTTTATCGTAGACACCCAAGGTCTGTTGCAGTTCGCGCGTTTGGCCGAAGGTGAGGAAAAAGTCCAGATCTTCATGGGAGAAAACCAGCTCAGCTTTCAGATCGGCCACACACTTCTACACACCCGTCTGATGGAAGGTCTATTCCCCGACTACAACGCTGTCATTCCCCAGGACAACGACAAGGTGCTCACGGTGGACCGAGAGGCCTTCAAACAGGCCGTTCGGAGGGTTTCTATCACAGCTGACCGGATCACCAGCCAGATTCGCCTGAATATAGCCACCGGTGTCATGGAGTTGAGCGCCACCGGGACCGACGGCAGCCACGCCGAAGATCAGATCGAGATATCCTACGAGGGAGATCAGGTGGAGATAGGCTTCAACTACAGTTATCTCCAGGATATCCTCAAGAACATTAGTGTGCCCAACATCCAGATGTCCATCAAGGATCCACAAAACGCCACTCTGATAGAGCCGGTGAGTGAGGGAGAAGAAGGAATGAAATTGCTCTGCCTTCTGATGCCGCTCCGGTTGACCACGGACTGATCTGGCGACGATGCATATCGTCAGAGCCAAGCTCTCCAATTTCCGCAATCTAGAGGAGGCAGACATCGCCTTCTCGTCCCAGGTTAATCTGTTCCTGGGTGATAATGGTCAGGGCAAGACCAACCTTCTGGAAGCCCTGAACTACCTTGCTCTTGGACGCTCACACCGTGCTGCACGTAACGACGATCTGATCAGGTTCGGTGCCATGCAACTCCACGTAGGTTTGACGGTAGCCGATGAGGATGGCGGTGAGCGTATGTTCGAATACGGCCTCGAGAGAGGCGGGGGGCGTCGCTTCTGTATCGACGGACAGGCCGTTCGCAGGCGGTCCGAGTTGGTGGGACAACTCGTCACTGTTTTTTTCTTTCCCGACAGCATTGGCCTGGTGAGAGGGGGGCCGGATAACCGGCGCCGCTTCGTGGATCAAGGCATAGCTGGGTTCGACAAGAACCATCTCACTCACCTGCAGGCCCATCTGCGCGCCCTGCGTCAGAAGACACGTCTTCTGCGCGACCTGAAAAGCGGCGGTCGATCTACCGGGAACGGCCGTAGCGAGGTTGAGGCCTGGAACCGTAAACTGGCTCATCACGCCGCGCCTATCTGCCAGAGCCGAGCCACCTTCGCTCGCCGGGTAGAGCCTCACGCACGGCAGGCCTACGTCAAACTCGCAGAACAGAACACAACCCTGGAATTCGCCTACAAGCCAAGCCTGGAGCTGGATTTCTCGGGGTGTGAAAGTGTGGAATTAGAGAAGGAAATTCTGGCTGTTTTCGACTATATTATGGAGGATGAGCTGCGGCGCGGAAGACCTCTTTCCGGGGCGCAGATGGACGATTTCGAGGTCCGTCTAGCAGGTCGGGATTTGCGTATCTTCGGCTCCCAAGGTGAGACACGGACCGCCGCCATTTCCCTCATCATGGCTCAGAGCGACGTAGTTTTTCAGATGAGACGCGTGCGTCCCATTCTTTTCTTCGATGACATATTCAGCGAGCTGGACAGGAATCGCTCGCGACGGCTCCAGGAGCAAACAAGCCAGTGGCACCAAATCTTCATTGCGACGGCGCGCAGCGAGGATGTCACCGGCTGGCAACCGGAAGGGTTGCGGGTCTGGGAGGTCAAGAAAGGGAAGGTAAGCCCGCAGTGAGCGTAAGGCTGTGGCATGAGAGATGAAGGACGGACCGGCAGACCCGTCAAGGTTGCGAAGATCCTGGACGACGTACTCGCGAACCTTGGCCTGAAGGAACGTATGGTCGAACGCGAGCTTCTGCACGCCTGGCCCGAAGTGGTGGGCGAGAAGATCGCCCGCCATTCAAGGGCAGTGGACATCAAGGACGGTATACTGACGCTGCGAGCAGACCACGCGGTGTGGCGTCAGGAATTGACCCTTCTGATGCCCGGTATCATTTCCAGGTACAACGAGATCTTCGGTTCCGGAACCGTGCAGGAAGTCCGGTGGGACCACAGGGTGGCGCGCGGCCCAACACATGACCACTGCCGTTGACGGCCTCTTCGTAACACGGTCAGCGCAGTGTCGGACGGCGGAAGTCCGCCAGAACAAGGAAAGAGCATGAACGCATCGGCAGCATCGAAAGAGTACACCGCTCAAGGGATCCAGGTTCTGAAGGGGCTGGAAGCCGTGCGCAAGCGGCCCGCCATGTACATCGGTGACACCGGCCTGCGCGGGTTACACCACCTGGTCTACGAGGTCGTGGACAACGCCATCGACGAGGCGATGGCTGGTTACTGCGACGAGATAGAGATCTCTATCGGTGAGGACAGCATCGTCACAGTGAAGGACAACGGCCGCGGCATTCCGGTGGACATGCACAAGACCGAGAAGAAGCCCGCCCTCGAAGTCGTCATGACCAGCCTCCACGCCGGTGGCAAGTTCGACAAGAACAGCTACAAGGTCTCGGGCGGCTTACACGGTGTCGGTGTCAGCTGTGTCAATGCCCTGTCAGAGTGGCTTCAGGTCGAGGTGCATCGGGACGGCCGGATCTGGTTTCAGGAGTACCGGCGCGGCGCACCGGCTGCGCCCATGAGCGAGAAAGGGGAGATCGACGAGGATACAACAGGAACCACGGTTGTCTTCAGACCCGACCCCGAGATCTTCCCGGAGATGGAATTCTCCTTCGACACCCTCAAGAACCGGATGCGGGAGCTGGCTTTTCTCAACAAGGGCGTTGAGATCACCATCAAGGACGAGCGACCCGAGAAGGAGCGCGAGCAGACATTCCATTACCAAGGCGGCATCGTCGAGTACGTCCGGTGGTTGAATGAGAATCGTAACGTGGTCTGCGCCGCCCCGGTCTACTTCGAGGGAGAGAGAGAAGGCGTGCAGATCGAAATCGCCCTGGACTACAACGACGGCTACAGCGAAAACCTTTACACCTTCGCCAACGGTATCAACACAACCGAGGGCGGCAGCCACCTGTCCGGCTTCCGTGCCGCACTTACGCGCACCATCAACTCTTACGCCCAGAAGGAGGGTCTGCTCAAGAAGGACATCAAGGCGCTGTCCGGCGACGACGTGCGTGAGGGGTTGACCGCCATCGTGGCGGTGAAGATTCCCGAACCTCAGTTCGAGGGCCAGACCAAGACCAAGCTGGGCAACACCGAGGTCAAGGGCCTGGTGGAACAATTGATGAATTCGCGCCTGGCCGAGTTCCTGGCCGAGCACCCGCGCGAGGCCAAAAAAATCGTCCAGAAATGCATCGGTGCAGCCCAGGGCCGGGCGGCGGCTCGCCACGCACGCGACCTGGTCCGCCGCAAGTCGGCCCTTGAATCGACCAACCTGCCGGGCAAACTGGCCGATTGCAGCAGCCGCAACCCAGAGGAGTGCGAGCTCTACCTGGTGGAGGGGGACTCGGCGGGGGGCTCAGCCAAGCAGGGACGCGACCGCAGCTTCCAGGCCATCCTGCCGCTGAAGGGTAAGATTCTCAACGTGGAGAAGGCGCGTCTGGACAAGATTCTGGGCAACGATGAAATCAGGACCATCATCGCGGCTCTGGGCACAGGCGTGGGCGAGGGAATCTTGGACCTCAGCAAGCTCCGTTACCACAAGGTCATCATCATGACCGACGCCGACGTGGACGGCTCGCACATTCGGACCCTGATCTTGACCCTGTTCTTCCGCAAGTTCCAGGAGATTCTCAAGAGCGGCCACGTTTACATAGCCGAGCCGCCTCTCTACAGGGTGAAGAAAGGTAAAAAGGAAATTTACGCATTCAGCGTCGAGCAGAAGGATCGCCTGGTGGAGGAGATGGGCGAGAAGGGTATCTACGTCCAGCGCTACAAGGGTCTGGGCGAGATGAACCCGGAACAGCTTTGGGAGACCACCATGAACCCCGACTCGCGCACCATCACACGTGTGAACGTGACCGATGCCGCCAACGCGGATTACATCTTCAAGATCCTCATGGGTGACGACGTGGAACCACGCCGCCGCTTCATCGAGGAGAACGCCAGCCAGGTCCGCCTCGAGAACCTTGACATCTGAGGAGCCCATGACTGAGAGCAACGAGATCATCCTCGACGTAGACATCGAAGAGAAGATGCGAGAGTCGTACCTCGAGTACTCCATGAGCGTCATCATCTCTCGCGCTCTACCCGACGTGCGTGACGGCCTCAAACCGGTGCACCGGCGGGTTTTGACGGCCATGAACGAACTCGGCCTGCAGCCAGGCAAGCCGTATCGCAAGTCCGCCAAGATCACTGGCGACACCACCGGTAACTACCATCCACACGGCACCACTGCGGTGTACGACACTTTGGTGCGTATGGCCCAGGATTTCAGCTTGCGCTACCCGTTGGTTGATGGGCAGGGCAACTTCGGATCAGTAGACGGCGACTCGCCGGCGGCGGAACGATACACCGAAGCACGCCTGACCAAGATCGCCATGGAGATGATGCGTGACCTCGAGAAAGATACCGTCGATTACGTGCCCAACTATGACGGATCACGCACGATGCCATCGGTCATGCCCGCGGCCATCCCCAACCTGCTGGTCAACGGCGCCGACGGTATCGCGGTGGGCATGGCGACCAAGATCCCCCCCCACAACATCGGCGAGATCTGTAACGGCCTCATTGCGCTGCTCGACGACCCCGAAATCGAGGTTGGGCAGTTACTGGATCACGTTCAAGGGCCCGACTTTCCCACTGGCGGAATCATCCAGGGCCGTCGCGGGATCTACGACTATCTGACCACGGGCCGCGGTCGGGTAGTAGTGCGCGCACGGACCGACATCGAGGTGGAGGAAAAGGGGCGCTCCAAGATCATCGTCACCGAACTGCCGTACCAGGTGAACAAGTCGAGCCTGATCGAGAAGATTGCCAGTTTGGTTCGCGGCGGACAGATCGAGGGGATCAGCGACCTGCGCGACGAGTCCGACCGCGAGGGCATGCGAATGGTGATTATACTCAAGAGGGACGCCTATCCCCAAGTGGTCCTGAACAAGCTGTTCGCTCACACCGCCATGCAATCGACCTTCGGCGTGATCAACCTGGCGCTGGTCGAGAATCAGCCCAAGGTGATGAGCCTGATGGAGACCATGCAGGAGTACCTCATCTTCCGGGAGGAGGTGGTGGTGCGACGGACGCGCTTCGAGCTACGCAGAGCCGAGGAGCGCGCACACATACTCGAGGGCTACAGGATCGCCCTGGACAACATCGACGCCATCATCGAGCTGATCAAGCAGAGCGAATCCCCCCAGACCGCCCGGGACGAGCTCGTGGCTCGATTCTCGTTGTCCGAACTGCAAGCCCAGGCCATCCTCGACCTGAGGTTGGCCCGCCTGACCGGCCTGGAGAGGCAGAAGATCGAGGACGAGTACAAAGAGGTTATCCAGCGCATCGCCGAGTTGAGGGCGATTCTCGACAGCCGCGAACTGGTGTTGCAGATCATTCACGCGGAGATCGAGAAGGTCCGCGAGGATTACGGCGACCCGCGGCGAACGGAGATCGTGGTCGATGAGGTCGAACTGGACCTGGAGGACCTCATCGCCGACGAGGAGATGGTCGTCACCATCAGCAACCAGGGCTACATCAAGCGCATCCCCCTGGACACCTATCGCCAGCAAGGCCGCGGTGGCAAGGGCATCACGGCCACGGGGACCAAGGACGACGACTTCGTCGACAACCTTTTCATCGCCTCGACCCACCAGTACTTGCTCGTGCTGACCGAGAAAGGCACCTGTTACTGGCTGAAGGTGTACCGGATACCTCCGGGCAGCCGCACGGCGCGGGGACGGCCACTCGTCAATCTGCTGAGCATCAAACCCGGGGACAAAGTTCATGCCGTTGTGCCGGTGCGCGAATTCCGCGATGACCAGTTCCTGGCCATGGCCACAAACCTGGGTGTCATCAAGCGGACCCCCCTCATCGAGTTCAGCCGCCCGCGTACCAGCGGCATCAAAGCCATCAACCTCCTGGACGAGGAAAGATTGGTGACGGTGCGCGTGACCGACGGCAACAGCGACATTGTCATGGCCACCACCGCCGGCATGACGATCCGCTTCCCCGAGGGGGAGGCGAGGCCCATGGGACGGTCGGCCCGCGGTGTGCGCGGAATCAAGCTGGGCGCCGGCGAGGAGGTGGTCGGCATGGTCGTGGTGAGTAACGACGAGGACGACCTGTTGGCCATCACGGAGAATGGATACGGCAAGCGGACACCCGTGAAGGATTACCGGCCACAGCGCCGCGGAGGCCGCGGCCTGATCACCATCAAGTGCAGCGACCGGAACGGGCGATTGATGGCTATCCGCAACGTGAGGCCTGACGAGGAGATGATGGTGATCACCCACCAGGGCATCATCATCCGCATCTCCGTCGCCGGGATTTCGATTCAGGGCCGCAACACCCAGGGTGTGCGCATCATGACATTGAACAAAGGCGACGCCGTCGGGAGCGTGACCAAGATCGAAGTGAACGGGGACGTCGAGAAGGAACCAGAGGAACGTGGGTAATCTCGACACTCATGAGAAAGGCATAGCCGGCATGGAGCTCGAACCAGCGCTGAGCAACGAGCACACCCGGGGTACCCCAGAGGCGACTCTCGTGGACGAATACGGGGTCGACCTCACCAGGCCACTGATCCCTCAGTTGACTGATGTGGGAGAACGGTACTGGGCGTGGGTGCACACCTCTGTGACGCCCAAGACAGTTGCGCGCCGCGCCGAGCTCTGCCCCGGGAAATGGGGCGACTCCGTGCGGATCTTCAACAGCGATGCGCTGGAGGTCATGACCCACATACCGTGGCGGCTGGTCCTGGCGCTATGGGCTCCCGTCTGTCTGGCCATGCTGGCCGGAGCCTTCTTCGGCTTGGGTATGCCGCCGGGCAAACTGCTGGGTTGGTTCGTGTTCGGGGTGGTGGCCTGGACACTTGTGGAGTACATTTTGCACCGTGTTATTTTCCATTACGAACCCCACACGACTCTCGGACGCCACATCCACTTCCTGTTCCACGGCATCCACCACCTCGATCCCTGGGACGGCACGCGCCTGGTATTCCCGCCCCTTTTGGGGTTGTTTTTCGGGCTCGTGATCTTTTCTCTGGTGCGGCTGTTGCTACCCCTGGACGTGAGCCTGGCCGCCATGGCGGGCCTGATGGCTGGATACTTGGCCTATGACATGTCTCATTACTACAGCCACCACGCCAAGCCGAGAAACCGGTGGGGCAAAGTCCTCCGGCGTTACCATCTGGCCCATCACCACAAGGAACAGCACCGGCTTTTCGGGGTGAGCCAGCCCTTATGGGACATCGTGTTTCGAACGGGGGAGAGGTAGGGCGGCGGTCCAAGTCTTGGCGGTATGGGGTCATTCAGCCCCCCGTAATCTATAAGCATATTTGGTTATAATTAAAATATAAGCCCACGAGATTATATTTTGAAAGGGGTTAAGCCAGAGACATCGTGGTCTCACATCGACCACGAAGTCCGCTGAGCGGAAAAAAAACTCGCCACGTGTGACAATAAGATAATAAGATTCACAGCGAGCCCGTTCATGGAGAGTTTGCTGGCGGATGAAACCTTCTTTCACACACGAAGTGGTCCACAACTGCTGCACGCGTGTTCCGGCGAGTCCGACCGTGGTTTGCCTCCTGCTACTTCAACTGGTTGTCGGGCCGGTCTGTTTGTGGGCCGAGACGTCGCCCGCAGCACAGACAGACCACGCCACGGATGTCGATTCCGTTCACACTTACACTCTCGCCCTCGGTGTCACGGCGAGTGTCCTTGCCGACGGGAGCATTCACCTGCGTCTCCCGGGAGAAGATGACGACCGGGGATTGCTCGAGGTCATCCCCCAGACCGGCGGCATGCGCCGAACCTCAGTCGAAGCCGCCCTCTTCACCGGCGTTTTCACTGAAGGAGCAGTGGGTGGTCTGCGCGGCTTCGCACGTGATGCCGATGATGACAAGGATGGTCTGGTGGACGAGGATCGCGCCGACGGTGTAGACAACGACGGAGACGGTCTTGTCGATGAGGATTTCGCTGCTGTCAGCGATGCCATGGTGGTGGTTCACCGCACCCAGACCAACCGACAGCTCCATCTGGAAACCTATCAGTGGAGCTACTCTCACCTGCGGTCATGCTTGGCGCTCGTCTACCGCTACACCGATGGTGCGGGCCGCGGTCGCGAGGGGAGTGTAATTCTGACCCTGCCCACCGGCTCGTGGTACCGGACCGCGCTTTCCCACGGCGCGTCTCACCAGAGCACGCTCTACGTCGTATCGTTGAGGAACCCGGCCGATCCAGAAGCTTCACTCTGGCTGGGCGTGTTGCCGTTGACCACAGAGAACCGCGCAATCGCCTTGCACCGGGCACGACTATCGGACGCGATCCTGCAGATACCCCTGGTGGATGGTAGAGCGCAACTTGCCGTTGCCGTGGCGTCGTCACCCCTGAAGCTGCGTTACGATCTGGAGCGGATGCGCGCGGTGCAGCGGGGCGTCTTCGATCTGACTGGACATACACGCGTCGAGTGGATCGTGCCGTCGGCCTCTCTTGCCTATCGCGTTGCGCGCAACCCGTCAGTGCGAGCCGAAGCCCTCGACGCCGAGGGCATGCAGCTGATATTCCAGATTGCCTCGGGAGAGAACGGCGCCTTCGACCCCGATCGCTTCCGCTGGAACGATCAACCCCTCCACTCACCTCGCACCATCACGTGGCGGGATCGGGAAAACCCCGACCACGATGTACGCACGAGGTGGTCGGCCTGGAGCGCCGCCGACCTGGAACGGCTCACCGAGGCGGAACAAGACCCCTACCGTTTCCTGCCGCAACTCCTCGACCACACCGCCGCGGGTGAGCTCGTTTTCGAGTACTTGCGACAGCCGGAAGCGGCGAACAAGGACAAGGGCATCGTGTTGACCGGTGAGAACTTGTGTGGAAGATCCTTCCGCACGGAGCTGGATCCACTTCCCGAGGCGAGGGAAAGCAGTCCGGCCGGGGGCCCGGCCGGAGGTCCGGAAGCGGTAGCGTCGGCCACGGAAAATACCTCAGCCGCCGCGGTTAACGATCCCGAGTTGCGCGTGGAGCTGCGCTCCTCGGGTCAACCACCCACCCTCAATCCTGGTCTCCTGGAAAACTTCCCCAACCCTTTTCGGGACCAGACACGGATTCGCTACCGCATCCCCGAGACCGTGCAGGAAGGTTTCGTCTGGCGGGACGGCACCCAGCCCGACCTTGAAGCCGACACCCGCATCCCTTACCAATCGAGCTTGCCCTCCGTGTCGTTGAAGGTCTACAGCCTCAACGGCCACGAGATCGCGACCCTCTTCGACGGCAGTCAGGGCATCGGACACTACGAGGCAGTCTGGGACGGCACTGACATCATGGGCCGGACAGTCGCCTCGGGCACATATTTCTGCAAGTTGCAGGTGGAGGAATGGTCGGTCACCAAGCGGCTCATTTTCCTCCGCTAGTTAGTTTTTTGCTGATCGATGGGAAATGATAAGGTACGATCAGCCCTAATTGTCCAATTTTCGTGAAAAAAAGAATCCTGAGGCCTTTTGACCGTAGACAGACGGTCCAATAACGCGGTATTATAGTAATAGTTCAAAAGGCTAAGGATTTTTTCAAGAAGAGTTACATCTGTGGATTTGCCTAAGGTGGATTCTCTCGCTTGGGGGAATTGCTGTGGAAGAAAGGCTTGAAGCGTTACAGGAAGCTTGGCAAAGCTTCCTCATTGAGTTCCCGACTTATCCCAAGATCTTCACACGCGGTAAGGATGTGAGCCAGCAGGTTCTTTTCCTGTGTCCCTTACAGGAGGAGAACCCCACCGACCTGTGTCTGGCCCTGTTTGGCAGCCAGATCTTGATCAACACGATTCAGTACAGCGCCCCTCCGGAGAGTCTGGCCGGAGCGAGATTCCTCTTCCTGTACGCGAACGACGCGCCCCCCGAGTCTCTCTGGGACATGGTCTCCCTCTACCTGGGTAAGGTCAGCACTCCCGTACTGGTGGCCCGGAAGTCCAATGTGCTGCGGACTGCGCAGCTCGTGACGGACTATCTGGCCAGAGGCATGGTGCCCGCCGTGGAGGAGAGTCCCCGTCCCTGGTCCGGCGCCTTCGTCGGCACGGAACCGCCCCGCGTCGAGGGCTCCCTGCCCACCACGACCGAGGAAGCCATACTCTGGCAGGAAGGGTTGCCCGAGATAACCATCGTCGACGAGGAAGGTCGAGCGGTGCGGGCCATCGCGAACCTGCAGGACTACCGCGCCGAGTACGCGTGCCGGTATGTGCTGGCCCATTTCCAGGAGAACATCAACCGAGACAAGATGGCCGAGATGGTCAACCTGTCGCCGGGTTACTTCTCCAACCTGTTCCGATCCGAAGTGGGGATGAGCTTCAGCGATTATCTGATCCAGGTGAGGATCGAGAACGCCAAACGCCTGCTCCGCCGCTTCGACCTCTCGGTAGAGGCCATTTCCAAGCAGTGCGGCTTCAACAGCCTGGCTCACTTCTCCCGCACTTTCAAGGATCGCTGCAGCTTGTCGCCCCTGAAGTATCGCAAGAATCCCAACAGTCAGGTGTGAGCCTGGACGGGTTCTCCAGCGCGGGCTCTTCCCTCGGGGAAGAGCCCTTCTCCTTGACCCGGATTAATCCGAGTTGAGGCGTCCGCGTGGAGGCGCCGGCAATCAATCATGGCTTTGATCTCTCTGCAGGCCGTCAGCTTCGATTATGGTCGCGAGGCGATTCTCCAGGGAGTCGACGTTACCATCTTGTCCGGTGTCAAGTACGCCCTGGTCGGGGTCAACGGCGTGGGCAAGACTACACTCCTGGCTGCCCTGCATCGCGCACTCCCCTTGCCCGACACCGCGCGACAGGGGGCCGGCGCCACCCGAGTCGTCATGTTGCACCAGGAGACGGCCTTGGATCCCACGCGAGGGGCACCCACCCGCACTTTCGATGGTGTCGCCCGGGCCGCATTCGCCGCTGAGCTGGACCTCGAGGCTGAGCTGGAGAAGGTGGCAGGCGCTCTGGCTTCCGGCCGCCCACGGCACCGGATGACACAGGAGGAACTCATCCAGAGGCAGGGGCGGTTGCAGAGTGAATACGAGCGCCGGGACGGTTACACCTGGCGGTCGCGACTCGAGGCAGCTCTGCGCGGCGTGGGACTGGGGCCGGAGCTGTGGGACTTGCCCATAGTCCGGCTGTCGGGAGGCGAGCGCAGACGCGCTGCACTGGGCGCGATTCTCCTGAGCGACGCGGACGTCCTGCTCCTGGACGAGCCCACGAACCACCTGGACCTGCAGGCGTGTGAATGGCTTGAGGATTTC
>CBDURX010000017.1:0-12352 GCA_965369485.1 uncultured bacterium
AGACCTTCACCAGTCAACCCGAGATCGTCGTGCCCACCTTCGGCTTGATCGCCCTGGCCTTCCTGTTCGGCTGGGCGGTGCTGAGGCACCGTCTGCTGCCGCTCTTGCCGGCCACCCTCATGGCCCTGGCGATCCTGGGCGGCCTCATCGCCCTGGGCCAGCGATTCCCCGTCGATCTGGGCGAACAGGTTCTGGGTCTGCCGACCACCATCTTCTGGTTCTGGGTGTTGATGGGTTACTGTGTGTTGGCCTCGGTGCTGCCGGTCTGGTCGTTGCTGCAACCCCGCGACTACTTGAGCACCTGGATCCTGTACCTCGGCCTGGCCGGCGGCTTCCTGGGCATCCTCGTCGCCCACCCCCAGATCCACAGCCCGGCCTGGATAGGCTTTCACTCGGCGTGGAAGGGCCCCATGTGGCCCATGCTGTTCGTACTGATCGCCTGCGGCGCCGTCTCCGGTTTTCACTCTCTCGTGGCGGGGGGCACCACCAGCAAGCAGCTCGACCGTGAGTCGGCCGGCCAGAGAATCGGCTATGGCTCCATGATCCTCGAAGCCGGTCTGGCCGGCCTGGTGGTCCTGATCGCGGCCGGCGCCCTGGGCTGGGACACGAGCGCTGCGCCCGCGACCGACAGCCTGCAATACTTGATGAACGAGGGAGGCGGTCCCATCGTCGCGTTCGCCACCGGCTTCAGCAACATCACCTCGGCCCTGCCGGGGCTGGCACCCGCGATCGGCCTGTTCTTCGGCATGCTCATGATCAACGCCTTCGTTATCACTACCCTCGACACCTCCACGCGACTCGGCCGGTTCATTCTGCAGGAGCTGGTCCAGGACGTGCCCGTGCTGGGCAACCGCTGGGGCGCGACCCTGTTGACCGTTGTGCTGGCGGCCTGGCTGGGAGCCTCCGATTCCTACACCACCATCTGGCCACTGTTCGGCGCCACGAATCAGCTCGTGGCGGCCTTGACCCTGATCCTCCTCTCCGCCTGGCTGGTCAGCCGCGGCAAGAATCGCTGGTACACTCTCGGCCCGGCCCTGTTCATGCTGGTCACCTGCATCGGAGCCCTCGTTTACCAGGGGATCGGCTTCCTGAACCAGGGCAAGATCCTCCTGGCGGTGATCTCGGTGGCTCTGCTGCTCCTCGCCCTGTTCCTGACCTGGGAAGTCCGTGCACAGCTCTTCAGCAAATCCCCGGCCCGGGCATGACTCGGGAGGCGGAGGAACCCTCTTGATTCACATCCAGCAGACCATGGAACGGCTACGGAAGCATCTGCAGGTGCTGACGGCCGATATCGGCGAGCGCAGCGTCGCCGTGCCGGACAATCTCCAGCGGGCGGCCGCCTACATCGAATCCTGCTACCGTGACTTCGGCATGCCGGTGGAAAGGGAACCCTTTCGGTACAACAACTTCGAGGTGGCCAACATCATAGCCGAGATCACTCCTGCCACCGACACCGCCCGCCGCTACGTCCTCGGCGCCCACTACGACTCCGTCCGGGGGACGGTTGGCGCGGATGACAACGCCAGCAGTGTGGCAGTGCAGCTCGAGACCGCACGACAGTTGCAGTCCCTGGTCCTCAGGCAAAACCTGGACATCGCCGTCCAGTTCGTCTCTTTCACCCTGGAAGAACCACCGGCTTACGGTTCGGGGTTGATGGGCAGTCGGGTACGCGCGCGGCAGGCCAAGCAGGACGGTGAAAGGATCGATGGCATGCTCTGCCTCGAGATGGTGGGCTACACCTGCCGTGAACCGGGCTGTCAGAAATACCCCGTACCGTTGATGTTCCGCAATTATCCCCGGGAGGGAAATTTCATCGGCATCGTGGGCGACTTCCATTCCCAGCAACTGACCCGCTCCGTGTATCGCGCCTTCTGCCGCAACTCGCTGCTTCCCGCTGTCAAGATAACCGTTCCGTGCGGCGGCAGGCTGATGCCGTCGGTACGTCTCAGCGACCACGCCTCGTTCTGGGACCAGGGCTACAAAGCCGTGATGATCACCGACACGGCGTTCTTCCGCAATCCCCACTACCACATGCCTACGGACACCATGGAAAAGCTGGATTACCGCTTCATGGCACAGCTGGTCCAGAGCCTGCTGATCTTCTGCGGGGTCGGGGAGAGCGGTACCGAAACCTGAGACGTCTCAGCCAAAGGACAAATGCAACCTCTGTTGCCCACATCTGGTATAATCCCTAAAATGATGAGCCGCCTCCGGCATCTCCGCAACGACTGCAAAGGGTGTAATTTCATGAAATCCTGCTTCACAGTAACAGCAATCCTCGGACTCGTGGCTCTCCTGGTGGGTTTACTCTGGCTATGGCCGGGCGGGCCGGAGCAGTCCGACAAGCCGCACAAGGTCTCCGGGGCGCGCCAGGCCATGGATTTTTGGACCGCGCAGAGAATGTACCCTCACGAGACCTTCCCCCAGGCCGGACTGTACGAGGCCTTCAAGTACTCCAAACGCATGCTGACGGAGAAGGCCGGACAGGCCAAGATCGGATGGCAGACCATGGGGCCCCACAACATCGGCGGCCGCACCCTTGCTGTGGCCTTCAACCCCCAGAATCCCAGCACCATCTACGCAGGCTCGGCCAGCGGCGGGCTGTGGCGAACATACACATCCGGGCTGGGAGCCGACGCCTGGGACTACGTATCCACTGGCTTTCCGGTGCTGGGGGTCAGTTCCATCGCCATCGTCCCCGCTGACTCCAATACCATTTACATCGGCACGGGCGAGGTCTACTCCTTCGACGACACTCAAGGTGGCATAGCCGTGCGCCACACCCGCGGCAGCTACGGCATGGGGATTTTGAAGACCAGTGACGGCGGTACGACCTGGAGCCACGTTCTGGACTGGACCTATGCCCAGGGGCGCGGCGTCTGGAGTGTGCGACTCGATCCCACCGACCCCGACATCGTCTGGGCCGGCACCACCATCGGCACCTTCAAGTCGACCGACGCGGGTCAGAACTGGACCCAGGTGCATGACGTCGTCATGGTGACCGACCTGGTCATCAATCCCGCCAACCCCAACATCGTGATCACGGCATGTGGCGACTTCGGTAGCCCTGGACACGGCCTGTACCGCACAAGCAACGGCGGCACCAGCTGGTCTCAAGTCGTTCAGCCCGGCGTGATCCCCAACACTTTCTGGGGCAAGGCGCAGTTGTCCCTCTGCGAGTCTGCTCCCAACGTGGTCATGGCCAGCATCGGCAACGGCGACCTGGGCAGTTACGGCACCTGGCTCGTCCGTTCCGACAACGCCGGCGTCGACTGGTCGCTCATGTCCACGACGGACTACTCCCAGTGGCAGGGCTGGTTCGCCCACGATGTGGCCATCAACCCCGAGAATCCCCAGGAGGTGATGGTAGCGGGGATCGACATCTGGAAGTCGATCAACAGCGGTCTCAGCCTCTCCATCAAGTCCGATTGGAGCGCCTGGTTCTTCGGCCAGACCGAGCCGGGCGGTCCGGAAGGTCCGCCGTGGTACTCCCACGCCGATCACCACGATATCGTCTACCACCCCGTCGACCGCAACATCATCTACTTTGCCAACGACGGCGGCGTATTCCGCTCTCTCGACGGTGGCGAGACGTTCGAGGGCTGCAACGGCGGCTACCAAACCCAGCAATTCTACGCCGGGTTCAGCAGCTCCAAGCAGGACTCCTTTCACGCTCTGGGTGGGATGCAGGACAACTCCACGGCCATCTACGACGGTACTCTGGCCTGGATCCGGGTCATCGGCGGCGATGGCGGCTGGACCGGGATCGACCCCGTGGACGATGACATCATCTACGGTTCGTGGCAGTTCTTGAACATATTAAGATCCACCGACCGGGGAGACAACTGGAGTAACATCACGCCGCCTAACCTCGGCACGACCAGTTTCATCGCGCCCTACGCCGTCGGCGAGGTGCTGGGGCCCCTGAGCGTCATCTACGCAGGCCGTAGCTACATCTTCAAGTCGATCAACGGCGGCGCGAGCTGGACGACGAGCGTGAACCTGGGTGTCAACCCGGCCCTGGCCCTCGCCATCTCCTCCCTGAGCAACAATGTCGTCTACGTGACCACCGCTCCGGTCAACAGCCGGGCGGAAGTCTTCCGCACCGTCAACGGCGGCCAGTTCTGGAGTAACATCACCAACGAGCTGCCCGACCGCTATCCGGTGGGCCTGGCCATCGACCCCAACGCCGACGGCACAGTCTACGTGACCTTTTCCGGTTTCGGCACCGGGCATGTGTTCAGATCCACCGACGCCGGCGGCGCCTGGCTCGACATCACCCACGGCTTACCGGACATACCGACTTCCTCTGTGGTCGTCGATCCGATGAACTCGAACCACCTGTACGTGGGAAACGACATCGGAGTCTACGTTTCCACCAACGGCGGCGGCTCGTGGGAAGAGTACAGTTTGGGCCTGCCGGACGCGGTCGTCGCCATGGACCTGACCATCTCGCCCAGTAACCGTAAGGTGCGAGTGTCGACCTATGGGAACGGGGTCTTCGAGCGGGACCTCCTCTACACGGTCGTGGACGTGCCCGACGATACGCCGGTAGCGTCCCTGTTCCGACTGGAGCAGAACCACCCCAATCCGTTCAATCCCCTTACGAACATCCGCTACCGGTTATTCGCCGACAGCGCTGTGGAGTTGGTCGTCTACAACGCGGCCGGCGAGAAGATCCGCACCCTGATCCAGCAGCGTCAGGTGGTCGGCGAGCACAGTGTCCGCTGGGACGGTCGCAACGGAGCCGGCGCTCCTGTGCCGAGCGGGGTTTACCTGTACGAGCTGAAAGTGAGCGGGCGCAGTGAGACCAGGAAGATGATGTTGCTGAAGTAGACCCTGGAAAGTCATCATCCCCGACAATGAAACGACGCTGCGCGGCAGCGACGGGCTTTCTTACCATGATGGCTGCCGCGTCACCGCCCTGAGCGGTGTGAGGCTGAAGTGAGGGTCTTCGCCCACTCTAACCAGGGTCGCATCTGATCATGGATGAGATCAGGGTTGAATGACGTCCGCCAGACCTCTGCTCGGGACATGAATTGATCACGGAATTTAAGAGCAATGGAATTGAAAGCACAGATGAAGTCAGGGACCCGCCGGGGATCCTCATTACCTTCCAGATAGCCGATGGACAGAGGACAGACTGTGCAGCGCGCCAGGTCAGGGCATTCGCCGCAACGCCCATAGGAAGAGTACTGTTCCTCCTTGCACAGCAATAAATTCGCGGCGGGGTTCGAGACGGGGAAATCCTGGCAGCACTCCTGGCAATCGAGCGCTCCGAGGTCGCCCACCTTCATGTTCTCCACGAAGGCCTGCAAGATCGGCGGGACAGCCCCGTGCACCGAGGCCGCGAAGGCCCCACACCCGTAAATCCGCCCGTCCACATCGATGGTCAATTCCGCGCCGTCCAGAGCCCCGCACATCTTTCCGGACCCGGCTGAAACCGCTCGCTCCCAGGGATCAGGACGGAACAACAGCAAGGGAATGTCCCCCCTCTCTGACAGATTTTTCAGGCTGCGCCTGCAGATCAGGGCGAACTGCCTTTCCAGCTCATAGCGGTGTGCCCTGCTCCAGTCCCCGGAGGAGGTCAGGACCGGAGCCATAACAACGCGCCGCACGCCCTTGGACAGGAAGTAGTCGAAAGACCTCGCCAGGTATGGCAGCGTCGAGGGCAGAACCGTCATGGACACCTTGACCTGACGGCGCAGGTACACCGGGTGATACCGTTGCAGGGAATCCAGCACGCGGTCCAGAATCTCGAAAGTGCCCGGTCCACGTACCTCTTGAGCGGGGCCTATACCGTCGCAGCTCAGCTGGAGGTCGAAACGATTCTCGACGAGGTAATCCGAAACTGCCTCCGTCAGGAGCACACCATTCGTGAACAGCGTGGAGCGGATGCGCTTCTGAGGCGAGGCGTGTGTGTGCAGGTATTCGGTGGCCCAGCATATCGCAGGAAACTCCAGCAGCGGTTCTCCGCCGGAGAACGTCACACTCAGCTCATCTTGTCCCGCACCCAAGAGCAGGTCCAGGGCGGACGCCAGGGTTCTCCGTCCCATGCGGCGCGAGCTACGCCCATTCTGGTAACAGTAAGAGCAGGCGAGGTTGCACCGAGAAGTGAGAATCAAATACAGTGACCGCAGTTGCATCATGGACGACATGCCGTCTCCCCACCGGGTCTCGATACGAAGTCGCCGGATCACCATGGTTAATTCGGCCGTGGACAAACCCTGCCGTCACGGCGGCTCCGACAACCTGGTTCGAAATCGTGTTCGCTCGACCGGCGGAGCCGGGAAGCGTCTTTGGGCTCACTACGACTTGAGCAGACACAATTTCGAAGCCATGACATTCTCTCTAAGGTTCCTACTCCGTCTTTTCGCCGAGCGGTATCTCCAAGTCATCATCCAACCGGCCCAGGACATCCAGGCACGCATCCAGGTTGAAATGAATCGTCTTCAGCGCCTCGTACATGTTCAGTTCCGGAGAGTAATACTTGTACGCCAGGCACTTGTCGAGAACCTGCGGAGAGGGGCAATAGGGATCGCCGGGGCGGCAGCGCAGGTCCTTGGCCGGCTCGTCACTCTTGGCCAGGATAGCCAGTAGCGCCCCGAAGCACTGCAGGGTCGCCGCCATGCCGTCGCCCAGGTGACCCACCGTGAATCTCGTACCATTCGACATCATCATCCTCCTCGTTCGGCCCTGATCCGGATCATGCTGGAACGACCCGGTTCAAAAGGCACCCTCCTGGGCATCGACCACCCAGATGTTGCCCTCGGATTCCACCCGACAGAACACCACCAGGTGACCGTCTGCACTCAGATCGAACAACCCCACCGGCGTCATGGCGCCGAAATCGACTGGCGGGAAGACGGGATGGGCCACCCCGCCTTCCGGCGGCGCCTCCTGTATGCTGAAGCGGTCCCCGGACCACCGCCCACTGACCCACAACATGCCCGTGCTCTCGTCCCACCGGACACGAAGGGCCTGGGCGCCCTCCGTCACGGCCCGAGGCGACGCGTTTCCCTGCACCGGTACGATCCAGGCCTCGCTCTTCCCCTGCCTGATCCCCAGGAATGCTATGGCCACCCCCTCGGTCAACCAGGCTGGTGCATAAGCGCCAATGCCATCCCCGGTCAGGCGGCGGACCGGGCCCGCGCGACTCCCATCCACGATGGGCGCGATGAAAAGGGACGACCCGCCTTCGCGCCCGGAAACGAAGGCCAACTGTGATCCATCGGGGGACCAGGCCGGGTGAATGTCCGCAGCGGGGTGGTCCGTGAATCTCACGGGTAGGCCGCCCGTCGCGGATATGACCCAGATATCCCGCTGGTCACCGATGATGCGGTAATAGGCAATCCACCGGCCGTCGGGCGAAAGAGCGGGGTGCGAGGCGCGCCCCTCGTGCTCAGTCAGGCGCTGCGGCGTCCCTTGTGACACGAGTCCGTCGAACCTTTGCATCCAGAGTTGTTGTCTTCCCCAGCGATCAGAAACGTAAACGATAACGTCGCCGTCACGCGACACAGACGGCATCGTTTCGTCGTGAAGGCCGGGCAGCCGGACCTCTTGCCCAGTTACTCGGTCCAGAAGAACTAGATCCTCGTCCTCGGTCTGGGTGGAGTAGGCGAGGCGGGCCCCGTCGCGGGATATGGTGAGGTGACCTTCCGGTCCCGTGCCCATGGTCAGCCGCTCAGGTTCACCACCCTCGACGCCCACGCGCCAGAGAGCCAGCGTGTTTTCCCGGAGGCTGGAAAAATAGATCCTCTGACCGCCGGGGGACCAAACGGGGTCGGAATCGTACACGCCTTCTGCGGTCAAGCGATGCGCGTCACCGCTGGTGGCCGAGACGGTCCACAGATTGTGGAAGGTCGCATAGCAAATCATCTTACCGTCCGGGGACCAAGCCGGTTCGCGATGATCCCAGTATCCGTCGTCCTCGTCGGTGAGCAAGTCCGAGTGGCCGGGATCGTCCAGATCCGCCACGACCACCCGCGTATTTCCCGCCGGTGTCCGCCTGGTGAACGCGATCCTCTGGCCATCCGGTGAAATGGCGGGATCAGTGGCATCGGGAACCAGAAGGGTGGCTCCGCCGCCCAGCTGACCGGTCTTCCAGATCCCACTGCTGCCTCCGCGGTCGGAGACGAACACCACGCTGCTGCCGTCTGGGAACCACTTCGGCCCTCGGTCGGCAGCCGAGTGATCGGTCAACTGGACCGGCTTTCCACCTCGGGCATCGACGACGTAGATCTCGAAGTTACCCGATTCGTTCGACGCGTAGGCGATGCGACTGCCATCTGGAGAAAGGCACGGATCGCCTTCCCAAGCTTCCGCACTCGTCACCTGGCGGTGTTGCCCCATGGTGACGAAGCCGGTGGACTCGCGGCGCTTTATCAGCAAACCGATCGCGATGGCGGCCACGACGGTAAGAACGACGACGGAGGTCCGCAGGAGTGCCTTGCCTCTTGGCGGGCTGAAGGCCCACAGCTGAGTTCCGGCATCCTCTGCAGGATCGAGAAGCCGATAGAGCTTGCGAAGGTCCTGCAGGAACTCTCCCGCATCGGTGTAGCGATCCGCCGGTTTCTTGGCCAAGGCCTTGCGGAGAATCATTTCCAGCTCCGGCGGCGCATCTCCGCGTAGCGCCGGGATCAGCTCCGGCTCATCGTTTCGGATCGCTTTTCTTATGACCTGCTCGTCATCGCCGCGGAAGGGACGCAGGCCCGTGGTCATTTCGTAGAGTACGACCCCCAGGGACCATATGTCGCTTTGACGATCGGCCCCTTCACCGCGCTCTTGTTCCGGTGACATGTAGGCGATCGTGCCCACGGTGGCTCCCGTCCTGGTCAAACGGGAGGCACCAGGCAAAAGAGCCAGGCCGAAGTCCATGATCTTGGCTTGGGTCTTGCCCAGGCTCATTTCGGTCACCATGATGTTGGCGGGTTTGATGTCCCGATGCACGACCCCATACTCGTGAGCCTCCTGCAGACCCTCGGCCACCTGAATGGCGAAGAGAAGAGCTTCCCGCAGCTCCAGCGGTCCTCTCGCGATCTTCTGTCTCAAGGTCATTCCCGGAAGATATTCCATGACGATGAACGTCTGGCCGTCGTCTTCGTCGATTTCGTAGACCGTACAGATAGCGGGGTGATGAAGTGCCGCTGCAGCCCGCGCCTCGTGCAAAAACCGCCCCCTCTCATGGGCGGTCTCCAGGGAATAGGGCGGCAGAAATTTGATGGCGCGGGCGCACTGGAGCTTGGTGTCCCGGGCGTGGTAGACAACGCCCATTGCACCTTCACCCAGCTTGGAGAGGATGTTGTAATGAGATACTGTTTTCTGTGCCACGCAGCTCTCCCAGCTCGCTGAGGATGGAGAGCAATTGAGCATACCTGATTGTTGGATCTATCTTCGAAGAACGTGTCTTCGCTAAACCGTTACTATAACATATATCTTGCCTCGATGCATGAACACGCTGAGACAGGGATCTTCGCAGCCCGCGTCATTCCCCCGCCACGTACCCCAGCGCCGGGTACCCCACCCAGTGCCGCAGCGTGTTGGGGGCAGTCACGCCCAGCCGGCTGCCCGGTACCGTCAGGCGTCCATCGCCCACGCTGTCACCGTAGCGCAGCAGGTAGCCGGTCAAAGGTGATAGACCCAGAGTGTCCTGAAGACGGTGGGCCACCGCCAGACCGAAGGGGATGGAGTACAGACCGCACCAGGTTATCCGGTAGGGATACTCGGGGCGGTCGGGGTCCCAGACCAGGCGGACAAAACGGGACAGACCGTCGTCGGTGAGCGGCCCGGCCAGGGTGGCCGCGGCCAGAGTAACATCCTGGGCCACGGCGGCGGCGCGTCCCTCGGCGTCGCAGCCGAAGGGATGGTAACCGCCCCGACTTCCCCATCCCTCGCAGCCGTAATGCACGGCGTCGGCGGAGATGAGCAGGCCGACGTCCCGGCCCGGATGCCAGCCTTCCTCCCGACAGATCGTCGCCAGGACACCGGCCAGCTGGTCGGCCAGCTCCTGCATGCGCGACCAGCTCATACCCGGCACCAGCAGGGGGACGAACGTGGCCCCTGGCACCGCCATCCGTAGCCAGGGCAAGAGAGACTCCACGGAGTGCTCGGCGGCGTGTCGCCCGTCGTCGACGTAGGCCGCCGACTCATCCAGGCCCGCCAAGATGCGGTCGCGTAGCCCCGAGTCGACGGGAAAGGTGACGCCGGCCACCACCCAGGAGTCATAGCTGTCGAAGATCAAGCGGTCCCGTACGCCGATGCGCCGGCAGGCGTGACAAACGCCGACGATGACCCAGCGCTCTGCCTGCAAGCCGGGCAACAGGTGCAGATCGACCGGACCGGCGTAGAGGTAGTCGTCGTGGGGCATGACGGCTGCGATCCAGGGCATGTCCGGAGATAGTCCCAGTTCACGGCGGCGGGCCACGACGGCCTCGTTTTCCTTGTCCCGCGAGGCGGCCACGACACTCTCCATGTCCTGCCAGGAGAGTGCGAAGCCCACCGTGTCCAGCTGCATGCGTACGAGGGGGGGGTGGTCGGGGTGTGCTTCTCCAACCGCGCCATGTCCGACTTGTACATCCAACACCACGAAGCCAAAAAGAAGCGCGGCCGCCAATGCGGCCGCCAGCGTGGCTGCCCAAGAGCGGGGACCGTTCAGGTTGGCAGCTCCACCACACACTCGGCCGCCGTCAGGAACACTCCGGTTCTGTGACATGGACCTACGCCGTCTGCGCCATGCGACGCAACCTGCGCTTCAAACGATGGATCGCCCGACGCTGTTTCTTGAGCTCGGCGTGGTTGTGAGCCTCGAGGGCCTGCTGGCGCAATCCTTTCCGCTCCATGATCTGAACCTTGAGGGCGCCCTTGCCGATTCCCTTGGCCACGGACTTGTGAGGTTTCTCGATGCCGAGTTTCTCGGCCAGCAACTGGACGAGTTGCTCCTTCTTCATGGAGGTGGTGCCCGTCACCTCGGGCAAATGCTCTTTCATCAGGTCACGCAGATCCTTGACCCGTGTCTTCTGTAGCTCGTGCCAATCCATACGGTAACTCCTTCGTGATGAAGGCGACGCAGGCAATTCCAGAGTGACATGATCGGACCATGGCACCCTATCTGTCAAGACACCTGCCCCACTGCGGGATCCGTCGCCCTGTTCTGGCCGTCCATCATAGTGTATAATCAAAGGTCGATGCGCCCCTGATCGTCACGAAACGAACAACCGCCATCACCACACCCCGGGAGTAACCATGCTGAACCGTCAGTACCGTCGCATTTTGCGACTGTATCCCCTCGCGTGGGGTTTTTCTCTTGCCTGTTTCCTCGTGCTCACATGCCCCTTGTCGGCTCTGCCGTCTGAGACCGCCGTACCGGAGGACGACCCGGACGCCTGGCGCCAGCAACTGTTGGAGCACCGTGAACAGGAGGCCGCCCGCAAGACGCGCCTCGTGAAGGCCATGTTCGAGGCCGAGGCGGCCGCGACCCTCAACCAGGAACTCTACGACGCCCTGTACTACGATCTCGAACTGGACCTGAACCCGTCCAGCCAGATCCTCAGCGGCGAGGTGACCATCCGGGCCGCGGTCACCGGCACCTCCCTGGCCACCATGGATCTGGACCTGCGCAGCAACATGGGCGTCAGCTGGGTGACCAGCGGCGGCAGCGCGACGACGTACACTCGCACGGGGGACATCGTCACCGTCGATCTGGACCGTACCTATGCCAACGCTGAAGTGGTGGAAGTGGTCGTGGCCTACAGCGGCAACCCGCAGAGCAGTTACTGGGGTTGGGACTGGCACGGCGGCCAGCGAATGATCTGGACCCTGAGCGAGCCCTACGGCGCACGTTACTGGTGGCCCTGCAAGGACCTCAAC
Source organism: uncultured bacterium (assembly GCA_965369485.1). Taxonomy (GTDB): domain Bacteria; phylum Krumholzibacteriota; class Krumholzibacteriia; order LZORAL124-64-63; family LZORAL124-64-63; genus CBDURX01. The sequence continues at coordinate 11,866 of CBDURX010000017.1, forward strand.
TCAGATAAGCCCGACTCGGTGGACGTGAAGGTCACCGTACCCAACAACCTGTACGTCGTGTCCAACGGCCTGCTGGTCTCGGACGTGGACAACGGCACCACCCGGACCTTCCACTGGCACGAGGGCTATCCCATCACCACCTACCTGGTGTCGCTGGCCATTCACCCCTACACCATCTTCAACGACTGGTACTCTCCCCTGGGCGGCGGCGACCCCATGGAGGTGCAGTTCTACGTCTTTCCCGATAATTTCGACAATGTGCAGGCCACTTATGCGTTGACCGTGCCCATGATCACCGCCTTCGCCCAGGGCTTCGGCGAATACCCTTTCGTGGATGAGAAGTACGGCCATGCCGAGTTCGTCTGGGGTGGAGGCATGGAGCACCAGACGGTCACCAGCCTGGGCGGCTGGTGGGAAGACCTCATCAGCCACGAGCTGGCTCACCAGTGGTGGGGCGACATGATCACCTGCACGACCTTCCACCACA
>CBDURX010000018.1:0-12241 GCA_965369485.1 uncultured bacterium
TGCGGTCACAAGCCTTCAGACATTGGCCGCAAACCAGGCATTCGGTATTGTCATCGAGTTCGGCCACTCGCAGGCCGACGCCACAGCTTCGCCCCTGGAACTCATAGGCCGTCTTCTTCGAGATGCACGACTGGTCCTTGCACTCCGAACAGACGGACCTGTCGCGCACTCCCCAGCCCATCGGTGCGAGCCGCGCATAAAGTCCCAACAAGTGACCCACGGGGCACACATGGGCGCAGAAGGTGTTGCGGGCAAACAGCAGTCCGAACACCACGGCTGCGGCGAACAAGATCAGCAGATAGATCGACATGCGGGACGGTACACGGTGGATGGCCAGCGTGTGTATGCCGACGAAAACGATGAGGATGTAGAAGATCGTGATGACCCAGCCGGAACGCAAAAAGGCCGGGGGGCGACGCTTCAGTCCAACCGTGGATGCCAGTGAGGTGACCAATTCCATGGGGCACACTGTACACCATACGCGTCCGAGAAACATCGCGGACAGGATGATCAGCGGCCACCAGTAGGACCACACGATCAAGTTCGCCACATTGGTATTGCGTAACACCTTGGCAAAGGCCATGTCACCGGTATTGACCGGCAGACCCCCGATCATCAACAAGATGAACACTGCCAGCGTCAGCAGCTGGAGCGTCAGCGGAAACCACGTCAGCCGAAACAGTCTGTTGATCATTCTTGCCTTGTTCTCTCCCTCAGACTAACGACGCCCGCCGCACCAGATGTCATGAGGTGGGGAATTTTATATTACGCACGATGGGGAGAATTCCTTCGGTGTTGACACTCGTTTTGGTTGAAGGGGGTCGCAAGGTCAGGGACTAGCGCAGGGGCTGGATCTCTCCGATCACTCTCGGATCACTCGCCTCTCAACGAAGCCCTCTTCGCCGCCCGCCTCCGATCTTTCTCGTTCAACAACAGCTTGCGCATGCGGATGTGGTTCGGCGTGATCTCAACGCACTCATCGGCGTTGATATGCTCGAGTGCCTCCTCGATCCCCATGATCACCGGCGGCGCCACGTGCATCTTCCGGTCACTGCCGGCGGCGCGCATGTTGGAAAGCTGCTTGGCCTTCTGTGCGTTGACCAGCAGGTCGTCGTCCTTGTTGTGCTCGCCGACGATCTGGCCGATGTAGAGCTCGTCGCCGGGCTTGATGAAGAAGGTGCCGCGGTCCTGCAAGCCATCGAGAGCGAAGGCCACCGCCGGGCCTTTGCCGCAGCTGATGATGCTGCCGGTCTGCCGTTGCGGGATGCTGCCCTTGAAGTGCTCGTACTGGAAGAAGCGGTGGTGCATGACGATCTCGCCGCCGGTCGCGCGCAGCATGCGCGAGCGGAAACCGATCAGGCCGCGGCTGGGGACGCGGAAAACCAGGCGCGCCCGTTCCCCTCCCTGCTTCATGGAGACCATCTCCCCCTTACGCGACGCCGCGTACTCGATGACGGTGCCGGCCAGCTCGTTGGGGATGTCGACGTTGAGCACCTCGACCGGCTCGGCCTTGTGGCCGTCGATCTCGCGGTAGATCACCTGGGGCTGGCCCACCATGAATTCGAAACCTTCGCGGCGCATGGTCTCTATCAGGATCGCCATGTGCAGGATGCCGCGGCCGCTCACCTTGATGGTGTCGGCGCTGGCGGTGTTCTCCACGCGCAGGGCCACATCACGCTCGGCCTCCTGCCACAGTCGGGCGCGGACCTGGCGGCTAGTGACGTACTTGCCGTCCTTCCCGTAGAAGGGGCTGTCGTTCACCATGAAGTTGAGCGACAGGGTGGGCTCGTCGACGGTGATCAAGGGCAGCGGATCGGGGTGCTCGGGATCGGCCAAAGTGTCGCCGATGTCCACGTCATCCAGGCCGACCACGGCGCAGATGTCGCCGCAGTCTACGCGGTCGACCTCCGTGCGAGTGAGATTGTCAAAGACGTACAGGCGCTTGACGACCGAGGCCTTCTCACTGCCGTCCCGTTTGATGATCGTCACCCTATCCTTCGCCTTCAGCGACCCGCGGATGATACGGCCGATGCCGATGCGACCCACGTAGTCGCTGTGGTCCATGGCGGCCACGAGCATCTGCAGAGGGCCTTCCCGTACCTCGGGTGCCGGCACGTGCTTCACGATCATGTCGAGCAGGTGATACAGGTTCTCGCGTTCCTCCTCGAGCTCGTCGACGGCCCAGCCGTCGCGGCCGGCCGCGTAGACGCCGCGGAAGGCGAGCTGCTCGTCGGTGGCGTCGAGCTCGCAGAAGAGGTGGAAGATCTCGTCGAGCACCTCGTCGGGCCGGGCCGCCGGCCGATCGACCTTGTTGATCACCACGACGGGCTTGAGGTCGAGCTGCAGGGCCTTCTGCAGCACGAAGCGGGTCTGGGGCATGGGACCTTCGAAGGCGTCGACGAGCAGCAGGACGCCGTCGGCCATCTTGAGCACGCGCTCGACCTCGCCGCCGAAGTCGGCGTGGCCCGGCGTGTCGATCAGGTTGATGCGCACGCCGTTGTAGGTGATGGCGAAGTTCTTGGCCGTAATGGTGATGCCGCGCTCCCGTTCGAGGTCGTTGGAGTCCATGATGCGCTCCTGGACCTCCTGACCGGCGCGGAACACGTCGCATTGGCGCAGGATCTGGTCCACGAGCGTGGTCTTGCCGTGGTCGACGTGGGCGATGATGGCGACGTTGCGGATTTCCATGGCGGACTCGCTGGTGAACGTGACAGTCGAAAGAGCCGACAAGATCGTCGGGGACGCGGTGGAGCGCAACGGGAATCATGACCGCAGAGGGTGATTATTGAAACAGGAATCCATTTTCGACTATGATTGTCGGGTTTCCGCCCCACCCCCCTATCGGAGATTCTCATGCCCACGACCCACTCGGGCGCACACCAGAACACACCAGCGCCGAGACCGTCATGGCTGAAGCGGGCGCAAGGAGGCATCGCGTTCAAGGCATCGTAAACAGCTCGATGTCTTCTTCGAAGAGCGGACCCGTTACCGAGAAAACGAACCGATCGGGAGGGATGCAGCGGGCCAGGATGGTGTTCAATTCCAGCTCGGAAATGGCCAACAGGGCTGCTACCGGATCTGCAGGCACCTCTCCGAAAGGCACCATTTGACGCAGCAGACCATACCCAGCGGCAGGGTCGGCAAGCTGCCTGAACAGGTGGCCGACCATCTGTAGCTGGACCTTGAGCATCGTACCCTCGTCCACGCCAGTGGTCGCCACATCTCGTAGTTCTGCGACGATCATGGCTAGCACTTCCGGTGCCCTGGCGGGAAGGCAGCTCGTGTATACCTCGGGCACGATGCATCCATCCCCCCACTGAGCCACCACTCCAATGGTGTAAATCAAACCTGCCTCCCACCGCAGGTTTGCATACAAGCGCATCCGGAGTACCTCTTCCATCATCCGTACCGCAGCCCAGCTGGGCCCCTCCTCTCCACCAATCGCCAGGGGCGGAAAGGACAGTGCCAGACGTACATCCTGATTGTCGAAGGCGGGAAATACTGCGCCTTGCGTCTCATGCAAGAGTTGCGGCGGGGGGTCACTCTGGTAATATTCGAAGGTCTTTCTGCCGCCGAAGCCGACATTAAGAATATCTGCCAGCAAATTGATATCGGCCTCACCCGCGGCCAGGAGATGCGTGTGGCCGGTCTTGGCCACCTGGCGATGGAATTTCTGGATTTCCCCGTACTTGATCTTTTCGGCCGTCCGTGGATCACCTTGCCAGCGGCCCAGCACTGCATGGTCCTCACCAAAAAGCTTGGACCACCGGTAAAGCTTGGCCTGGGTGGCCGGTTGCCGTTTCATCCGGTCGAACGACGAGCTCCCTCCCTCTATTAGTCGCCGCCAGCGAGCAAGATTGAAGGCATCGCTATCCAGGCGGGTAACCAGGACATCGGACATAGCTTTAGCCTGGTCGAACTCACCCTGCGTGTGGTACCTCAACTCGAACGGCAAGACATCGAACCTGGCCGCGAAGGGTGGCCTGTATTTTGGTGATTCATCCAAGTAAGTTCGTGCCGGTGATTTGTAGCCATGATCCACCAGTAGATTGTATAGCAGCCCAATGCCCTGCTTCTTGCCCAGCCGCTCATCTTTCAGACAGGCGAAGCTCCTCACTCCTCCCAATTCCAGTCGGTCTGATCCCGTGATCAGCAGAATGTGCACCGGGATACCGTTTCGTAGCGTAAAGGTTGTGATCCGCGTGGATGGGGTGGCGGCGTAGACCTCCAATACCGGGCGGATCTCACCAACCGTCAGGCTGGCCAGCGGATCCCACACGGAAATGGTGTCGCTAATGGCTCGATTCACCGGTAGCTGAACCTGGGCCATCCGGCCCGAATCACGACCGTGGAGAACGCCAGTGATGACCCGGGAGGCATCGAGTTCCCGGTGCAGAAAGGTTTGAAATTCCTCCCGATCCATCTCCAGCAGGAACGAGCGCAGCTGGTCGTAGCTCAGGGGCGAGTACTCATTGAGGGCGTCGAGACCGAGGTTCCAGATCAAGTAATCAGGGTGACGAGCAGATCGGGCGAGGCGATTCAAGGTCTGATCTCGCATCTCGGTGAAGATGTCCGGATCCAGGAGGCGCAGGATGGCCATGTCGATGGCTTGCCACAGAACGCTGATCCCTGCCTGGGCATCCTGATCGCTACCTGATCCATTTGGACTTGACCAGGTCCTCTCTCGGTATACGAAGGAGCTGGAAACCGTGAGGAAAGCTTCGCCGGGAAGCGTCTTCAAGCTGGTGCGGGCATCGTGTACCTCAAAAAACGAGGCCAGAAAGTGAGCCATGGCTCGATCCGCCTCGTTGTGAAGGGTAAGCCGAAATCCCAGTGATACTGCGAAACCTTCGAAATCGTACCTGTCCAAGACGACGACAGCATGACTCCGCGGGGGTAGGGTTCCCTCTGGTACCGAGTGCACATCGAAAACGGGCAGGGGATCAAAGGCTTGTTTCACCTGGTTAATCATCGAGTCAGGATCAGCGGGTCCGACCAGGACCAGGACCGCATTGCCGGGATGCAGCCAGGACCGCCTGAAGGCGTCTATATCTGCCATGGATATGCGCTGTAGGTTTTCCTCGCTGCCGATTACCGGTCGAGAATACGGATGATGGGGGTACCCCGCCCTGAACACCGCAGCGGTCAAATCCTCCTGGGCGGATTGACGTTTACGCAGGGCCAGCTCTTCGCGCACCACCTGCTTCTCTCTTGCGAGTTCATCAGGACTTGGGCTCAAACGCGCCATGCGATCGGCTTCCAACCTCAGTACCTCGGGTAGAAATTGTGGCAAGCACACCGTCCGCATCACCATGCCGTACTGCCAGGTGGAGGCGTTGGCATACGCTGCGTACAGCGCCAACTTTCGCCTCAAGCCACCTGCGGGATGATTCTCCGAACTGGTGAACATCAAGTGCTCGACCAGATGAGCCAGCCCCGCCAGACTGTCCGGTTCCCTGGCCGAACCTGCGCTATAAAACAATCCCAGGTGTATGAAGGAGGCCTCGGTTCGAGTCTGGATCAGAACCTTCAAACCGTTGTCCAGGATAACCTGCACGGGACCAGACCCTGTCAGGAGTTCACCCAGAGCCTCAGGAGCCGCAGGTTGAGGAAATGTCATAGCGACGCCGCAGACCACGAACAAGGCAGCAAGGAGGAAAGCAAAACCACGCAGAGATGACGACATAATCTTCGCCCGGATCACATGCCAGAGTGGGTGGATCCTGAACAGCCATCCTACTACATCAGGCGACTGCCGCCAAGATCGCTCAGCACGGGCCGGCATCCTGGAATTCCGGACGACAACGAACTGATCTGTCTGCACCTACCGCGGTCGTTGCGTTAGCAAGCGGTGGGAGATTAGCCGTGGACCTCGACGGAAGGCGGATGATATGTTGCACCGTGCGCAGCAGGCAGCCAGACCACCGGCGACGATTCTCCGGCCAAACCAGAGAAAGGAAGGAAATCGATGGGACGGAGCATTGTACCGGTGACCATCCTCATCTTGCTGATTGCCCAACAGGCGTCCGCTGCCGGCGCGGTTGGTATCTTTAGCGGCGTCAACTTCGCCAATCTGAGCGGTGACGCTCCTGCGAACACCAGGTACTCGTCCCGCACTGGCTTAGCCGCTGGTGTGGTCGGCGAATTCGATCTGACCGAGGATGTCATACTCCAGCTGGCGCCCATGTACGTGCAGCGGGGAACGAACATCGAGATCCGGCCAACCAATCCGGCCGATCCCACAGACTTCCGCGACCTCGTACTCGATTACTTCTCTCTGCCGTTTCTGGTCAAGATCGTCGCGGACAACGGAGTAACCTACGTCTCTGGCGGGGTGGATCTAGGTTTTCTCTTGGATGCCACGCTTACCCACGATGGCCAGGAGAGTGACACGAGCGGCGTCTTCAAGGACGTCGACATCGGGGCGGTTTTCGCTTTCGGCGTCATGATCGATATCGGCGCACCGCTGTTGACGCTCGAAGCCCGTTACACCCAGAGCATCTTGAACATTGCCGAACCGGAAATGGCGGATGACGGCAGTGGGTTACCGATCCGATTCCGATCCACCGGGTTCCTGCTCTCCGCCGGGATCCTGCTGCCATGGGGAAAGTGAAGACCTCACATGAAGGTTTCGACAATGAAGAGAACGAACGAGCGAGCTCGCGCTGATATCTTGTGGGCGGGCAGCATGGCGCTGTTGATCACCATCCAGCTGCTGTCCGGTGCGCCACTCCTGGCCCAGACCGGCGTTGAAGAGGCCGCCGCTAGCCGAATGCAGATCGAGACTCAGATCGCAGATCAGATCAGAATCCCTCGGCTCGGTGGACACACCTTCGTTCCGAACCCCTTCGCTCCCGATCCGTTCGTCAAGACCTACGTCCGCAACACCATAGGGATCGGCATGGTCCGGAATCTGGAGATCCCTATCGCCGTCGTCGACGACGAGGTCATCGTCGGGCTCCGGGGCAGCCTGGTCAACGCGATCCTCGAGTTCGAGTATCAGCAAGCCGTCAAGGACTGGGTGGCGTTCCGCATGCAAGTACGCGTGGTCGGCCGGCTGGGCACCGGCGTGCAGGCCCTGCTCGCCCAGGGGATTACTGCCAATACCGGATTCGAGTTCGGCTGGCTGTTCAAACTCGCCCAAGGCCGGCGTACCATGTTCTCGGGGACCCTTAACATCTGGAACAACAACACCACCGCCATCAATCTTCTCGACTGGGTGGAGGGGGTTGTCGATGGCGAGCAAGTTCCACTCGTACGCAACGTCCCGTCGGTCCGCGGTGGCGGCGGTCTGCGCTTCGCCTGGGCCGTCAGCGATCTGGTCGGCGTCATCTTGCTCACAGAGACGGGGTATGGTGAATCGGTCGACCGCGACAATGACGACGAGTGGTTCTACAAATTCGGCGCGACGGTGGACTGCGATCTGAAGGCGAAGACCTCCACACCGCTCGGTTTCGCCGTCGGTTACCGGCGGGATTCGTTTCCGGAAGGTGGGGAGGATATTGCCAGCGATGTCAGTGAATTCCTCCTGCGGACCACTTTTACCGGCAGCACGGATTTCAGAATCAGTCTCGATCTGACCTACATGCGGTTGCCGGTACTGACGCTGAACCAGACATTCAATGTGATATCGACCTCGATCAACTTGCGCTACTACTTCTGAGTGTGATTCCATGATCGACCGCAAGGTACTCGACCGCGGTGGCCTGCTGCACCTGCTGGTCGTGTACATCGTCTGGGGCAGTACTTACCTGGCGAAACATTTCTCGATGTTGATTACTTTGGTCATGTGTTGCTTCCTCTCGGCCAGCACCATTTTCTTATCCGTTCGCCGGGCGCAAGGTGCGGTCTCTTGTGGCGGATTCGCAGGATTCAGGTGTACACAAGATTAGCTGGGACGGCAAAAACCACGCCAGGCCGGTCGTCACTTCGGGTACTTACATCCTCAAACTCATCCAGAAAGAATTTACGCCCAATAGAAGGATTTCCTTTGTGAAGTAACGGGGCCCTCGCGTTTACGGTCGTACCGGGCTGGATTTTCTGTTAGAATTTCCTTGTTGTTTGAGAACGGGCCTGGCCTGGAGGGGAGCAATGTCTACTCGTCTTGCCTCTTCGATCGTTCTGTGGCTTTCGGCTCTTTTTCTGACGAGTACACTGGCCGCCTCGACGGCGGTGGCGCAGACCTACGTGGCAGGCCCGGTCTCGGGTGTCTGGACTGCCGCCGGTAATCCTTACGTGGCCACCGACACCTTGCTGGTTCTAGCTGAGTCCGAACTCCTCATCGAGGCCGGGGTCGAGGTTATCTTCGATGGCTCATACGCCTTGATGGTTCAGGGAAAACTGAGCGCTGCGGGCGCTCACGGAGACAGCATCACGTTTCACTCGCCTCCCGGAACGCCCACGACCTGGTGCGGAATCCGTTTCCTGAGCGCCGATCCGGGTTGCTATCTCCAATATTGCCGGATCTTGAATTGCCAGATTACCGGTCAAACCCAGGACGCGGCCTGTGGTGGAGGCGTCTATGCCCAGGACACTGTATTGAGCATTGCCCATTGCCATTTTGAGAGCTGTCACGCCAGCTCCGATGGCTACCTCGAGGACGGGGGTGGAGCCATTTTCTGCCAGGGTGGCGAAGTGGACCTCGTCTACAACCGGATCAACGACTGCTCCACGAATTCCTTCTGCACCGGCGGGGGCGGTGGTATTGGTTTCCGGAATTCCGACATTACTATTCTGGGTAATGTCATCTCCGATTGTAACGCCCACGGTTTCGGCGGTGGCATCGCCGGTGCCGCTTCTCAGGTGGAAATTGCCCACAACGTGATCACCGGCTGCTCCGGGTTCCACTACGGCGGTGGCATTGCCCTCAAGGAAGGTTGTGGAGGGCGCATATTCAACAACCTCGTGCTCGCCAATACCGCCGCTGACACTCGCGGCGGTGGTATCTACCTCCGCGGCAGCAACGTTCAGGTTGTCTCCTGCACAGTGGTGGAAAATACTGCCGGCACGGGGGGCTTCGGGCAAGGGGGTGGACTGGCGGTCTACGACGGGCCCGATCCTCTGGTCAGCGACTGCATCTTCTGGGGTAACAGTGCAGTAGAAGGTCCGCAAATCTGGCCTACCAACCTGTGGACCGTGGATTACTGCGACGTCCAGGGTGGTTACCTCACCGGTTACAATCTGGATCAAGACCCTCTGTTCGTTACTGGACCCGACGAGGAAATCCCCGCCGATTATTACCTGTCGGCCGTGGCCGCGGGACAGGACAACGACAGCCCTTGCATCGAATGGGGGAGTCAATCCGCTGCCAACGCGGGGCTCGACCTGCGAACCACACGCACGGACTTGGTAGCCGACATGGGGATCGTGGACCTGGGGTACCATTACCTGGTCTCACCGGTGACCCCCGTCCCTGATCTTTCTCTCCGGTTGATTCTAGCTCAGAACAGCCCCAACCCCTTCAATCCCAAGACGGTGATTCGTTTCGAGCTGGCTGTCGAGATGCAGGTTAAACTGGCGATCTTCGACCTGAGCGGACGTCGGATCACCACCCTTTCCGAGGAACTCCTGCCAGCAGGATCCCACCAACGGGCCTGGGCGGGACTGGACCGCCACGGCTTACCAGTATCTTCTGGTGTCTACCTGTATCGTCTGGAGGCTGGCGGTCAGAGCATCATTCGATCCCTGGTGCTATTGAAATAACTCCTCTATGGAATCAGGGGAGCATGAAGCTCCCCTTCATTCAATCGAACGTCGTGACCGACTGGTAGATCACGGACTGGTTGGGAAAGTGGATGTCCGCTATTGCGGGAATCCGTACGTGGGTCAGGGTACCGGACTCGTGAATCCTGACCGTGTCCACGTCCACGAGGGTGAACTTGTCCACCAGCTGCCACAGCGCATACACGCGCGTGTGGTCCGGGTCGGATTCGACAGCATAGGTCTGCTCGAAGGAGGTCTCCTCGGAGAACGACACGCTGTTCACCTCGCCGTGGGTACTCGTCTGCTCGTAGCTGGCGGTGACCGAGGCCGAGAACGGCCCCCAGCCACCGCCGACTGTGACCTCGACACCGATGGTCTGGGAGAATTCATAGCTCTCCTGGTGGGAGGTCGACGTGCCGTAGGTGATGGTTTCCACCTGGGAGTAGATCGTGCCCGGGTCCAAGGTGACCTGCTTGAGCTTCAGCCAGTGCCTGGTGTGCAGTAGGTACGGCCACTGCGAGATGTAGGTCGGATCCACCACCGCTGGATCGTTGGTGAACTCGGGTAAGGTCCCCTCACAGGCCATGATCAGACGCCGGTCCATGGCGATCCAGGGCTCCAAGCCATCATCCTGCATCATCTGCAGCTCGGTGACTATGGGTTGAAAATCGTTCAGCTCGGTGGAGAGACCGACGACGCGATCAGCCGACACCTCTGGCAATAGATCCGTAGGCGCAGATGGGATGGGAATATCTGGCAGATTACCAGGAAGATGATTACCGCCGTTTCCCTCGGGCTCGGCGGGAGTATCTTCACCACAGCCACCCACCATGACCAGGAAGGCCAGCATGATGAGTATCCCGGTGCCGAATTGCTTCGTATTCATGTCTATCCCTTTCGGGTGAGGGCGTTTTTTCTAGCGCGCCCGTGGCTGTCCCGTATCACAGCTTCTCGTACGACAGGTAGATGAAGGCTCCGCCTGCATGCCTGTTCAGGTCGACATCGATCCGAGTGTATCCCTCTGGTGGTGGTCCTTGATCGGCTTGGACGGCGATGTTGTGGATGGTCGCGCAATCGGGATCCTTGGTGTACCACAGGTAGATGTAGTCCCCGCCCGCGTTTCGGTTCAGATCGACGTCGATCTTCGAGTACACCGGCTCTGCGGGAGGCTGCCCGCCATCCAGGGTGACGTAGAGACCCGTGATGGGAGCGCCGACGCCCTTCTTGTAGCAGACAAAGATGAAATCACCCCCGGCGCCCTGGTTGAGGTCAACGTTGATCTTGGTGTAGCCCGCAGGTGGCAAGATGCCGAAGTGACTCCCATAGATGACCGTGATCTCGGAGATGCTTTCCTGGGCATTCACCTCCGGCGGCTGGCCAAGCAATCCCAGGCCGATAACCAGTAAAGGAATGATGATGCAGAGGGGAGGGTGTCCGGTTAGAGCGATTCTCACAACAACCTCCTTAGACAACAAGACTGCAATTATCCTTTTAAAATCAAGGACTTATGATATTTTTGATTATACGAGTACAGTTGTCAACTGATCAGTCAGACTACAGCTATCGCGGCCATGAAATCACCTTGATCCCGGAATTTCTCCCAGCCGCATGCAACCAGCTCGTGGGTCACTCCATTGTATCCATGAGCAGTACGATGGCCGCGCCTACGAAACGTGCCTCTCGCACTTGATCCTGACCCTGAAGGAGCAGTGCAACCTGCGTTGCCGATACTGCTTCCACGGCGCGGGACGATCTGTACGCAGCAGTGGATTGCTGGGGCAGAACAGGAAAAGGGCGCTAAAATTTCCTTCTGTCGAGGCCTCTAAGAATATCGTTTTAGCTTGCGAAGTTGTACTTGTAGCCATAGGGTTTAGAAGCGGTGAGAATTATGTGAGGCGGGATTCAGAACTTGGGGGTACCTTCCCAATCCACCCTGAGGTTCTGACGTAAACAACGCCTCAGGTGTTCAGCTTTTAGTTGAACCATGAGATTCCCTCGACTGTCGGGGGATTGAGTCCGGCACAAGTTCGGACTGGTGTCGAGCACAAGGGTTCTTCAGGACTAGACCGGCGGACTGGCGTGCTCGTGATGGCCGGAGAAGCCGGCGTTTGGAGTTGGGGAAAAATGAAGAAGATTTACGTGGGTAACCTGCCTTTCAGCGTGACCGATGGCGAAATGAACGAACTGTTCAGCCAGCACGGAACTGTGCACTCAGTCGCTCTGATCAATGATCGTGAAACCGGTCGTCCTCGGGGATTCGGTTTCGTGGAGATGGACGACGACGCGGCCATGGCGGCCATCCAGGCCCTCGATGGTCATGAAATGGATGGTCGGAATATTCGTGTGAACGAGGCACAAGATCGGCCTAAACGTGGTGGCGGTGGCAGAGATCGGTGGTAACCCGTTTTAACCCACAGCTGAAGCAATGAAAGCCCCGCTCTGGAGGGGAGCGGGGTTTCGTCGTCACCAGCCGCCGATCCGGCGTGCTGGAGAACAGCAACATTCCCTAAGAGGCTGAATGCGCAAACTTCGTATTGGT
>CBDURX010000019.1:0-12112 GCA_965369485.1 uncultured bacterium
TCCGCTGCGGTCGGCGCGGTAGATATGGTGTACGTCGTGGCCATCACGCCGCAGCTCCGCCACGAGCTTGGCCACGTACTCCGTGGTCTCGTCAGTGGAGTCGTCCAAAACCTGGATCTCGTGCTTGCCCCGCGGGTAGTCGAAGGCACAGACGGCCCGTAACAGCCGTTCGATCACGTTCCGTTCGTTGTAGATGGGTAGCTGCGTGGTGATCACCGGCAGGTCCGCATCGGTCCGGGTGGCCACGAAGCGCTCCAGGATGGCCTTTTCTTCGGCCAACCGGCGCCGGCGGGATCGACAGTACAGGACAATCATCACGTACGCGTTGAGGCCATAGACGAGCAGCATCAGCGAGGCGATCACGTAGATACCCAAGGCTGCGCCCAAGAGGAGATCCAGGTAGAACAACTCAGTCACCTCAATCTGTATGGATTTCGTTCAGACCCCAGTCGTAATCGAGGTACTGGATCTTCACGGGCATGGTGGTGAGGAAATTCGCCTCGTCTTCTGCGAGCTGAGCCAGGAAGAATCCGACCACACCGTGATGTCCAGGCGAGTCGATACGGCCCTGGGGCATCTTGGAGTCTCCCCACCCTGCCACGAAGTCCTCCTCGTACCACTCGAATATCTTGGAGACGTACAAGGTTGCGGTCGTTTTGTCCAGTCGGTTGAACATCTGGTTGCGGGCGTAGAGGCGGGTCGCCGCGGCGAGCTGATCGTCGAGCCGATCCGCCACGTACGCCTCCGCCCGCAGCGGTGGGCAACCGTTGGCGGCGCAGACCAGGGCGAAGTGGATGCGTGGTTCGCTGAAACGTGGTCGGATGAGCTTGTTCTCGAGGTCGTTGAGGTTGGTTTTGCGACCCAGCAGTAGCCATTTTGCCTCGGTCCAGTTGCCGGGAATGTCCTGGATCGACGCCACTGGGTAGTTATGCAGGATCAGCTCCAGGGTGAACGCGTTGTAAGCGTTGATCAAGAGCGCCAGTTGCTGTGTTCGGCTGAACTCCTTCCGGAAGACCGGGTCGCTCAGTGAACCGAGGGTAGCGAGATAAGCTTGTAGCTGGTCGCGATGCTGGTTCAGGCCGACGTAATCCACCCGGCCGTCAGTGACGTACGCGGCGAGCAAGCCGTTCAGGACGGCGTGGGATTGGTCGAAGGTGGTCGCGGAAGCCGTCCCGGTCGCGGACAAGGTGGTGGGCGCGAGCAGACTGCCGGCTGTGCCCAGGAGCAGGACTCCCAGCGTGAACCATCTTTTCGTGGGCGGGGCTCCCATCTTACTCGTCCCTTTTCAGTGTCCTGCGGGTCGATACTCGACCTTCAGGACGTCCACCGGGCATACCGTCACACAGATCCCGCAGAATATACACGAAGTGGTCGTGTTGGAAAGTGGCTGTTCGCGCTGGGCGAAGGCCCGCACGTCGATGCCCATCTGGCAGTAGCGCGTGCACTCGCCGCAGGAAATGCACTCGTCGTTGGACACGATGGCCAGCTTGCCGCCGGTCCAGCGACCCCACAGCTCCATCCACTTGGACAATGGGCAGGCGAAGCGGCACCAGAAGCGGCTGCCGGCGAAGGGGTAGAGGGTGATGGCGACGATGGAGGCCAGGGTAAGGTCGACGATCGCCTTGTAGACGTGCTTGACCTGGCCGGGGTCCAGGAATTCACGGTAGCCGCTGATGAGGTACAGGCTTACCAGGATGGTGACCACCAGGATGACACTCTCCAGAGATTCCCAGCGACGGACGGACTGGCCACGGGGTGCCTTGTGCCGGAAGCCGTCTCCCAAGGTGTCGGCGATACCGCCGCAAGGGCAGACCCACGAGCAGAACCGCTTGCCGTGACGGATGCTCACCAACGGCATCACCACCAGAAATGTCACCACCGCGGCCACGGCCCAAGGCAGGGAGGTGCCGGAGAAGAGATCGCCGGCTGGCTCCCACAGACCATAGTAACCGAGGGGGAAAGGCAGGCTGATCGTCCAGGTGCGCCACCACTCGGCGAAGCCGGCGTAATAGAGGCTCCAGGGCAGCAGGAAGTAGATGAGGAACTGAAAGGCGATCAGCGAGCTGTACCGCTTGCGTTGGTAGGGATCGTTCTTGTACTTGCGGAGGGCACGTGTGCCAAAAACGGTTACCAGCACGGTGTACACGATACCATAGAGCAGGTCCGGCCGGAGGTCCGCCCGCATCAAGATCTCGTAGACGGACTTCAGTGGCCAGAGGCCTGCCTTGGTGGCGTACACCGCATAGACCAGGGTGAAGACCCAGGTCAGCTTGGGCAGGATCTTCAGGCCCCACTCCCCTTCGAAAACGACTCCCAGCCGCTTCAGGAACGAGGTGGGTGGATCCGCGCCTATGAGCACGAAGCCCACATCACGGGGTAAGGTCTCGCGCTTGCCGTCGGTCTCGATGTCCACTTCGCCGCTGCGGAATTCCTGTGTCTGGCTGTTCAGGAGTACGCGCAGGCCGTGCACCTGCTCGGCCTCGGCCAGATGCACCCGGTTGATCCGGGAAACCCGATGGAAACCGTCGCTGCGGTGAACCAAGGTCACCCGATTCCGTGGCGCCAGGGCGATGGCGCACTCCGCCGCGGAATTACCACCTCCAACCACCACAACCTGCTGATCCTGGTACTTGCCGGGATTCAGGAGGGCCGTGTAGACGCAGGGCAGATCCTCGCCGGGCACGCCGAGCTGGCGCGGGTTGCCCATACGGCCGATGGCCAGGATCACCCGCCGGCAACGGAAGGTTTCGCTGGTGGTGGTGACGACCTCGAAACCGTCACTCGTCTGGCGGATGTCCGTGACGTCGGCGTCCCGGACCATGTCCACCTCCTCACTCCTGGGGCTCCAGCTCGCCAGGAGCTCTTCCTTGGAGGCGTCGTCGAAGTCCAGATCGCCCAGGGAGCGCAGGGTCGCCGGTTCGGCGTAGACATGCTTGCCACTGGGGAAGTTGAGGATGGTGTTCAGGGGGCGGCCCTGTTCCAGCAGCTTGTAGCGGTAGCCCCGCTTCTTGGCCTCCAGGGCGGCTGTCAGGCCGGAGGGGCCGGCGCCGACGATGATCAGCTCCAGCGGCCCGTCCGTCTCGCCGGAGGGGGGCATGATCCGGCAGAGAGAGCGGATCACCTCCACGCCTTCGTTGATGCAGGTCTTCAAGAGAGGGGAACCGCTGGCCGCTCCGATGATGTGCAGACCCTTGACGTTGGACTGCAAGTGCTTGTCCAGCTCCGGGTAGAGTTCCACCCCCGTGGCGTACTGGTGGTCCTTTGGGGCCATGGGCATCCTCCTCTTGCCGGAGGGCTGAGGGAAGGTCAGGAGAGAGGCCGTGTCGGTAGAAACGCCCTGGCTCTCTCTAGATCTTCCGGCCGGTCCACGTCGTCCAGGGTTGCGAGCATTGCGTGAGCCAGGCCGAGTTGCGAGGCGTGGCGCAGTGTGAGATCCAGAACCGCGTCACTGCCCCAGGGGATGTCTGCAAACAGCTCAGGCACGCGCCGGCTCAGGCCGATCAGGTAGTACCCGCCGTCGCCGGCCGGACCGAGGACCAGGTCGTTCTGTACCAGCATGTCGAAGGCACGGATCAGGACCTCCGCCGTCAAATCGGGGCAGTCGCTGCCCATGATGATCGCGACTTCGGTTCCGTTCCTGAAAGCGGTGGCGAAGGCTCGATCCATACGCGCTCCCAGATCCCCCTCTCCCTGGGATCTGTAGACGAGATCCCGCCCGAGCCAGGCGGCCATCTTTATCTTGGCGCCCCCCGTGTAGTGGACCTCCAGGGTGGTCGACCGGATCCGGGCCAGCCGCTGGGCCTGAGCGAGGGCATGCGTGACCAGACGGCGGTGCAAGTGTGCCGCTCCCTCGGCTCCCAACGCGGGTATGAGGCGCGTCTTCACAGCGCCGGCCCGGGGATACCGCGTGAACAGGATCAGTGTCTCGCCACTCTCGTTCATACCTCGCGTGCCCCTGCCGACCCGGGCAAAGTTATCCCGGATTTGCAGTCATACTCCTCTGGAAGGCCATTATTGTCCATTCCGAAACCGTGGTGGCGCCGCCAAGCTACGGCCATTCGTGAATAATCCGGGCTAGCGGCGCCGACCGACGATCTCCCTGGCTTTGGCCTCGAGTACGTAGCCCAGGATCCGCTTGCCGGCCCGGAACGAACCCAGGAAGGTACCGCTCACCTTGCTCTGACCGGCGCGGCGGGTCCGGTAGGTGACAGGGATCTCCACCACGCGTAGCTTCTGCTGGGCTGCCTTGATCTGCATCTCGATGGTCCACCCGAAATCGGGATCGCTCATGGCCAACCGGTCGTAAGCTTGGCGGCGGATGGCGCGGAAGGGACCCAGGTCGGTGTAGCGGACGCCCCACAGCAGGCGTACCAGGCCACAGGTCAGGGCGTTGCCGAAGGTTTGGACCGGGGTCAGGGCGCCCTTTTCGGCTTTCCCCAGCCGGCGTGATCCGATGATCAGATCCGCGTCGTGATCCAGCAAGCCGGACAGGAGTGTCTCGATCTCCCGGGGATCGTCGCTGCCGTCGCCGTCCATGAAAACCAAGATGTCAGCCACCGGTCCCTTGTGGATGGCAGTGAGACAGGCACTGCCGTAGCCGCGCCGCTCTTCCCGGACGACCTGGGCACCGCCCGCGGCCGCGCGCTCGCCAGTGCCGTCGCTGGAGCCGTTGTCCGCCACGACGATCCAGTCGACGATGCCGCGGTCCACTGTGGAAAGCAACGGCCCGATGGATTCGGCCTCGTTCAGGGCGGGGATGATCAACAACACCCGCAATCCCCGGTACATTGCTGCCTTTCCCGGTGACTGGGCAGACGTGTATGCCTCAGTCGTCGGCCAGGGCGCCTCCGCAAGAACTGCCGGCGCCAGCCGTACATCCGTAACAGTGCCGGGCCGTGCGAACGCGCCGCATCCCGTACTGTTCCGGGTCGAAATCGCGGATGTGAGGGGTGCTGCCGTTCTGTCCCGCACTCTCGATGTGCAGCATCTGGTTGAAATCGCAGTCGTAGATCCGACCTTGCCAGGAAATGGAGATGGTGTTGCGGCACATCAGGCCGTCGATGGTCGCAGGGTTGAAAGAGCCGAGGAGCTTCTCCATGTACGTCTCGAAGTTGTCGCTCTCCTGCAACCACTCCAAGAACCGAGCGATGGGCATGTTGTTCAGGGCTATGAGGGAGTCGAAGGTGACGTCATGGTGGCGCCGGAGCTCTTCTTTCCACTCCGGTTCCATGGCGCACTGGCTTCCGGCCAGGAACGCCCCGGCCGGGTTGGCCACCAGGGTGAGCTTGCGGGCAGGATCACCCTTGCCGTAGCCGACCTCGTTGAGGCGATGGAGAGCCTCGATGGACTTCTCGAAGGTGCCGTCCCCGCGTTGCGCATCGGTGTTGCGCTGGCGGTAATGGGGGAGGGAACAGACGACCTCCACCTCCTGCTCGGCCAGCCACTTCGGCAAGTCGCGGAACTTGGGCACCAGCAGAATGGTCAGGTTGCAACGGTCGATGATGTGCTTCCGGCGGAGACGCACCTGCTCCACGAGGTACTTGAAGCGGGGGTGCATCTCGGGGGCGCCACCGGTCAGGTCCACCGTATGGGCGTTGGTCCGGTCCAGGGCCCGCAGGCAGTCCTCCATGACCTCGTCGCTCATCATCTGGTCCCAGCGGTCAGGCCCCGCATCCACGTGGCAATGCCGGCAGGTCATGTTGCACATCTTGCCCAGGTTGACCTGGAAGTACTCCAGGGCGGCGGGGTAGAGGCCCTCGTGGCCGTGTTTGGCGATGGTGGCCTCGAAATCGGCCCTCTCGCCCTCCGGGGTGAGCAATTCCAGCTCGTTCAGCACGCGCAGTTGTTCGGAGGGTTGGACCAGAGGGGAATGGCGCGACCGGAGAGTGGTGACTCTCTTCGGTCCCGGTAATGGCTCCGGCGGAGTCACTGCAACCGTTTCCGGGGCGTTCAGACCCTCTGGTGTGGGGTCGGTGCGCATCTCTTTCCTATCTGATGAGTTCTTGAAGATTAACGGTGAAGCCAAGCATTGCTACATGCCGGCCTTGCGAACGTGCTCCAGCATCTGGATACCGTGGACGAGGGAGGCGCCGCCGCGGATGGCGCAGGCCACGTGGACAGCCTCGGTCATCTGGTCGAGGTCGGCGCCGTGCTCCAGGCAACCCTGGCTGTAGGCGTCGATGCAGTAAGGGCACTGGACAGCATGGGCGACAGCCAGGGCGATGAGCGCCTTTTCGCGCCCGGAAAGTGAACCTTCCTGGAATACGGAATTGTAGTAAGCGAAGAATTTGTCCGCGAGGTCATTGTTGCCCTCGGCGATTTCGGCGAATTTTTTGAGGTGTTCTGCGTGGTAATAGTCTGCCATGAATCCCTCCTCGATAAGCGCTTTGCCGTCGGAAATCGCCTGGCATGAACGATCCCGCGCTGGGCGGGATCGGTTACACGTCGAATATGAAAGACAGATGACACGCGACTGTCAACTATTTGTCTTCCGTGCTAACCCGGCTCTATGCCTGGCCCGGGCAGTGAGTTCCCCCCCTGATGGGAACCCTCACTACGATGTCCCGGGCCAGGCAAACCCCTCCCGTCCGGGGGCGCGCTATGCCGCGATCCGGTTCCCCAGGCTAACCTGCCGAAAAGCCGAGGGTGGATTCTGCTTGCAATCACGGCGCAACCTGCCTAGAAAGAAGGGGCTTTTTGTGTTCCCGGATCCGGGCGTTGCCCGGGGGAGCCTGGTCGCCACCCTGATCCGGTACTGCCTGTGAGTGGTCCGGAGTGGGTTTTTCTTACATGCGAAACGACCACGACCACGAATCTTTCGGCGCTGCCCGCTTCGTAACGCTTATCCAGGCCAAGGATGAACAAGCGCTGCGAGCGGTCGTCCATGCCTATCTGGACCAGATCTTCCGCGCAGCCCGGGGTGCCGGCCTGAACAAGCAACTGGCCGAGGACGTGACCCAGAACACCTTCACCACCTTCATCGAAACAGCACATCGTTTCGAGGGGCGGTCCCACGTCCGCACATGGCTGTTCGGCATCCTCTACCGGAAGATCGCCGAGGAGCGCCGCCAGGCTCAACGCGAGAGCAGGACGGACGACATACAGGAGACCGTGGAACAGCGTTTCGACACCGACGGGTCCTGGATGCGGCCGCCACGAGAGGCGGACATGGATCTGGAGGACGATGAAATCCACAACCTCATCGAAGAGTGCCTGGAAACCGCCACTACCCAGCAGAGGCTGGCTTTCGTGATGCGGGAAGTGGAGGGGCTGGACAGCAAAGAAATCTGTAATGCTTTGAGTGTGAGCGTCACTAACTTGGGAGTCCTGCTCTACAGGGTTCGTAACCGGTTGCGGGAATGTCTCGAGAAGTGGGGAGTGAAGAGGTAGCTGGAAATGCTAAAGTGCAACGAAGTTTCACATTTGATTGCGAGTGGTGAATCGGCAAGGCTGAGTTGGATCAAGAAACTCCAGCTGCGTCTGCACCTGCTGATGTGTCACCACTGCCGTCGCTATTCCACCCAGCTCGAACTCCTCGGCCGCATGGCTCGTAAGATCTGGGGGCCCCGCGCCGAGGACAAGCCTATCCTCACCCGGCTGGAAGAGAACATCGTGCGGAACTGTTTCGACGGCACCGGTGGCGACGGCAGTTCATGAATGATCCCGCCTTGCCTCAGTAACTCGCATGGGTGAGACAGTAACCCTCATTGGTGAGGCGGTATCGATTGAACGAGCTGCCTGTATATGATATCATTTATTCAGTTTTTTTTGAGTTCCCACTGATCCGAAGACGCCAATGAGGGGAAGGGAGATGAGTGCTCGCAGGCTATTCTTGTCTATCCTCGTGCTCGTTTTGCTGTCGGCCGTTCCCGCCTTGACCTACCAGGTACTCCTGGACATCGACATCGATAACGATCCGACCACTCTTAACCTCCTGACCGAAGACAACTTGGCGGTTGTCAAATTGATCCTGGCGCCGACCGAACCGGACGAGCTGTTAAACATGGTCACCTTCGGTCTGGGTGGTACCTGCCTCGAGTGCGACATGGTGCACCAGTACGGCACGGGTCACGATCTCATCGACTGGATCGAGCTGGAGTGGATCGACGCGCCCGAATTCTACAGTGGCTGGGATCATGCGACCTCTCTCGGCTGTCCGGCCGATCCGGGCTACCACCTTTACCTGTGGGCCGAGCCGGTGATCGACGGTTACTTCCTGACTGAACCCGTCTTCATAGCCACCTTCAATGTCTGGATCGCCGATCCGGTCCCGCCGGGTTGCACCCAGCCGCCCAGCAACCTGGCCACGATGTTCCAGCAGGGAGAAAGTGGCGTCTGGAACTTCATCCAGATTGGCGGCACGGCCATCGGCGACGAAGATGATACGTGGGGTCAGGTGAAGGCTCTTTACCGGTGAGTTGATAGGCGTCACCACCACCACCCGGCCAGGGCCACGCCCTCCAAGTTCAAGTGTCCAATTATCATATCATCGTCCAACACTGTCCCCTTTCCCGCGCAGCCACCCTGCGTAGATCGATAATTCGCAGTGTTGCGCCGACCTAGGCAATATCGAGGCGGTTGCGCCGATGAGTCGACTGCGAGGTCACCGGGATCGATTACATGTATTATGTTGGGCGGCGAAGCAACCGCCCCGGCTGTCGACAACAAATTACCGGCCAAGTGAGAACAGGATGAAGGCAAACAGTGACCGCCTGCTCGAGACCATCCGCGAGGGGGTCATCGGTGACGACCGCGTCATCGAAGGGCCTTACGGACCACGGCGGCTCACTTACGCCGATTATACAGCCAGCGGCCGTTCCCTCGAGTTCATCGAGAAATTCATCCACGACGAGGTGCTGCCGCTCTACGCCAACACCCATACCGAGATCTCGCGCACCGGCCTGCAGACCACCCGCTTCCGCGAGGATGCCCGGGCGATCATCCACACCGCCTGCGGTTGCAACGACGACGACGTGGTGATCTTCTGTGGTGCGGGGGCTACCGGCGCCATCAACAAGTTGATCGAGGTGCTGAATTTACGTCTACCCGCCGACCTGGACGCGCGCTACGACCTCGCGTCGCGCATCCCGGCGCGGGAGCGTCCTGTGGTCTTCATCGGCCCGTATGAGCACCATTCCAACGAGCTGCCCTGGCGCGAGTCCCTTGCCGACGTGGTGGTGATCGCCGAGGACCGGGACGGCCGCATCGACAAGGAGCATTTGGCACGCGAGCTGGAGCGTCACGCCGATCGGCCGTTGAAGATCGGCAGCTTTTCCGCCGCCTCAAACGTTACCGGCATCGTCTCCGAGACCTTCGCCATCTCGGCGTTGTTACACCGCCACGGCACGCTGGCGATGTGGGACTTCGCCGCCGCAGCGCCTTACGTGAAGATCGAAATGAACCCACCCGAAGGTGTCGACCCGCTGGCTTACAAGGACGCGCTGTTCATCTCACCGCACAAGTTCATCGGTGGACCGGGCACTCCCGGCGTGCTGGTGGTGAAGAAGGAGTTGCTGCGCAACCGCGTGCCGACGGTCCCGGGCGGCGGTACTGTTAGCTATGTCAGCGAGTTCGACCACGCTTACCTGAGTGATCCGATCCACCGCGAGGAGGGTGGCACCCCGGCGATTATCGAGGCGATCCGCGCCGGCATGGTCTTCCACCTCAAGAGTGCCGTGGGCGAGGAGGCCATCGCGCGGCTCGAGCGCTCGTTCGTGGTGCGGGCCATCGAGTCGTGGTCCGCCCATCCCAACATCGAGATCCTCGGTAACCTGGACGCTCACCGGCTGTCCATCGTATCGTTCGTGATTCGCCACGGGGAACGACTTCTCCACCACAACTTCGTGGTTGCGCTCCTGAACGACCTGTTCGGGATCCAGGCGCGCGGCGGCTGCTCCTGCGCCGGCCCGTACGGCCACCGGCTGCTGGGGATCGACGTGGGACGCTCGCAAGAGTTCCGCGAAGCCATCGAGAGCGGACACGAGGGGATCAAGCCGGGCTGGGTACGCGTGAGTTTCAACTACTTCATCAGCGAACGCATGTTCCGCTACATGCTCGGCGCTGTGAACCTGGTGGCCGAGCAGGGGTGGTGCCTGTTGCCCGACTACACATTCGAGCCGGGTACGGGAATCTGGCGAAACCGCAAAGAGCGCCGCGATGTCACGCTCGGTCTCCGCGACGTGAGCTACGCGAGCGGACGGCTTGAGTACAGCTCGCGCAACCAGACCGAGCCCGAGAGCGCGCTGGACGATTACCTCGCCGTGGCGCGACTCATCTGCGCCGCCGCGGCGGAGCGCTCGCCGCAGCCCAACGTCGGTCTCGAGCTGCTGGACAACAGTGAACAGGAGCGGCTACGCTGGTTTCCGTTGCCGGGGGAGATTGCCGCCGGCGATAAGTAGGAGGACGTTCATTTCCCACTCTGTTTTATGCAAATAGTGCGACTTATGCGTCACGTGACGCAGTTCTGGTATTATTTGTCAATTAAATAACGCCAGAACTGCATAAAGACACACGGAAAGATAAAGTCTCGGAGTCCGGGAAGATCGGGTCGCAGCTCCCCGGGCAGAGCTCTGCGGTCGAGCCGTTCAGAACTCCGCACTCTTGGGTGCGCGGGGGAAGGGGATGGAGAGACCATCATTGAAACCGGTGGCAAACCAGCTCCATCGGAGCACTTTCCTCTTCCTCGGCTCCCGTCCCGATCCCCCCCACGATAGCTACGATGGCGTCGTAGAAGCCGGTGATCTGAAACACCAGATCGTTCCGGGCGAAGATCAACAGGTCGTTCGCCGGCGCACCCTCCGCGATCACGTCCACCTGTTTGATGAAGTCTCCCGCCGGGCTGAAGACGTCATAGGTCTTCAGGACGCCGGACTTGGACTTCCACATGGCCCGGCTTGTCATGACCCAGATCGTGCCGTCGTCATGCACGAACAGGGTCTCGATGTCGGGCTCCAACTCCTCGATCTCGTAGGGCGTGTTGGGGGGGAACTGCCGGATTTGCCCCTCGATTTGGGCATTGGCGCGTGCCCGCGCACGCTCCTCGCGCTGCCAGGAGACGTACTCGCGCTCGATCACCCGGTCGACGCTGCCGTCCGAGTTGAAGACGGTCAGGGCGTATTCGTTCCGCGGGAGAGCCGCCACGACCTTGCCGTCGGGAGCGACATCCAGCCGCGCCCAGATGAAGTCGTTCTCCGACTCCCGGTAGACGAAGTTGTCGTTGAACTTCCACACACGAACCGTTTCGTGGTAGTCCGCCACCGGAAGCTCGTCCCCGCCGAAGCTCTTCAGGAAGTAAGTGCGGGTCTGGATCAAGGTTGCGGTGTCGAAGGAGATATCGATACCTGACAGGATGAGGTTGCCGCCGGCGCCCAGGCAGTTCACCAGCGCCAGGAAGCCACCCTCCACCGCCTCGCCCATTTTCGGTTTGTACACACCTGCCGGAGTTCCCTCCAGGTCCAGCTTGACCAGCTTGCCGGGAAAGACCTGGACCACGCCGAGGGTGCCGTCGGGCATGAAGACCATGTCGAAGGCCATGGTGAACTCACCCGGCCCTTCCCCTTGTCGGCCCACAGTCCGCAGGTGCTCACCCTCGGCGGAAAAAACCTCGACCTGTAATAGCTGGGAGTCCAGCAGGTAGACATTGTTGTCGTCGTCCACGAGGGCCTGGGCGATCAGGCCGAAGAAGATTCCCTCCTCGTCACCGCCGACACGCCACATCTCCTCCAGGAGAAGGGTCTCTACCCCGCCCTCAGGCTCAGCACCGTTCTTCACGTGCAGGATGCCGTCCTCGAACACATGCTCGCCCGCCCAGGTTAGCCCAGAGCACACGGAAAATGTCGCCAGTAGGAGCCAGACCGCCCCGCTTGCCCTCGTGCGAGAAGCGCAGCGGATCGGCATGTTCTTGGATTTAGCGGTTCCCATGGTCTCTCCTCTCCAGAGGTGGTATACGAACTGTCCCCCGACAGGTTACGTATGTTGTCTTCATTCCCCAGGCACATCCCCAAGTTACCCCGACGGAATTGCCACGCAAACCCTGATTTGCAGGTGTTTCACCTGGCGAGTCCCAGCCTCCTGCTCGGGATGGTCAGGATCAGTACCGACAACTGAAACCTAC
>CBDURX010000020.1:0-11975 GCA_965369485.1 uncultured bacterium
CAGGAAACGATGACCATCGCCGACGTGAATCGGCACCTGAACCGTCTGCCAACCCATTTGGTGATAATCAGCGCCGAAGATCTGGCCACCCTGTTGTGGCAGCGGCCCCAATGGCGCGGTGTGAACCGAATATTCCAACGCGAAGGGATCCAGACCGAAGACGGTCTACAGACAGGCGAGATCATCCGGATCATGGACACCTTGGAGCTGAGTCCAGAGTGGACGATCGATCCTGCCCGCCTGCTGGCCTTGGCGACGACTGTGCCGCCCAGGGAAACTTCGCAGACCGGCAGGCGAGTGCGTCTGCCGGAGGAGGAATGAAGTCATGACGGGCTATGTCTCGAATCGATACGTTTTCCTGTGCGCCTTGCTGGGCCTGTTGGTTTGCGCCGGCTGCCAGCACTACGAGGTGGACGTGGTTCTCGAACCGGACGGCAGCGGCAAACGCAGTGTCGCTCTCATCGTAGATAGCAAATGGAAGGAGGGCGACAACCCTTCGCCCGCCGAGCTGAAGACGATTTTCAGCGTCGGCGAGAAATTTGGCTGGCGTCCGCTCAGCGAAAGGCCGCTCGGCCCGGGAGGCAGGGGGGAAGAGGAAGAGCAACAAGAGGCCCGGGGTTTCTGGCGGGAAACGACAGTGCCCGATCTCGACGGCTGGCGAGATCTGAGCGGCGATATCCACATCCTCGGCGCTCTCCCAGGAGGAGAATTCACAAATGCGAACTTGCACAACATTGTCGCGGTCGAGATCGGAGAGGGGCCTCGGGGGAGGATCTTCACCTATCGCGAGACCTGCATGTGGGACGGTGTGAAACAGATTCTCATCGATTTCCAGGCCAATAGCTACCGCGACGCCATGGCTGCAGCCTACCCTTTCCTCGGTGCCGCAGAACTAGCCGAGTTGAAGGGCTTGATGGCGGGTCACCTCTCCCTGGGCTGGATGGCCCTGGCCGTGGACGATGAGCTGGATAATCAGACCCAGCCGATAGTGTCTTCCGTGGCGTGGCAGAGTGAGGCGATCGTGCGGCGGGCCCGCCCCGGTGCGGATACCGGGGCCGTTTTGCTCCTGGTCGAGGAGGTCGTGACAACCGAAGGCGACGCAGCCGACGAGTTCTTCGAGGAACAGCTGCCGGGCTTCAACGTCGCAATTTGGACCGAATTGCAACTGATCGTGCACATGCCGGGGCTCGTCACCGAAACCAATGGCGAGGTCGAGGACGGCCACACCGTCAGCTGGAGTGTCGACTTGACCGAGGCGGTGGTGCGTCCCGTGGAAATGTATGCCCGCTCGGAGCTGATGGAATGATCCGGGTCAGTGCTCGAGAAACACGAGAGCCCTCTCGCGTGCCTGCCTGAAGCGCCGGCTCTTGCGCAGGGAGCGGGCCGGGTTGCCGTAGATCCGCCAGCCGCAGCCGCCGGTGTAGCGCAGGGGATAAAGGCCCATGAACCCGAGGACGTCCTTCAAGGGATAACCGAGGGCCAGTCCCACTTCGTGGGGGATGCGGCCGGTCCCCTCCCAGCGTTGCTTGATCTCCCCCAGGACTCCTCGCGCCTCGACGCCGGACCGGTAACCCAGACGGGCCAGGACACGGTCCGGTACGCGGTTGAGTGTCTGGTGAAGGCGGGCCCTGTTGTAGACGATCACCTTGTGGCCTTCATGGCCCTGGTTCAGCAGCAGGCAGGAGAAGTGCCAGGAGCGGGAGAGATCGGCGATGCGCCGCAGACGATCCTCCCGGCTCAGATCTGTGCACCCGGACCGCAACACGAGCAGTTCGCCGACCTTCTCGCCGAACAGCACGCCGGCACACTTCACGAACAGCCATCTCTCGAATTCGGCTTCGGCGTGCGGCAGTCGGAACATGCGCGCTTTCCAGGCTTCGTACACAGCTTTCATGTCAAATCTTTCCTTTTGATGGTGGCTTCGAAATTGTGTCTGGCCTGAAAACACCTGTAATATCATTACGAAACATGTAAATTTGGTGGTGCAATATCAAAAACCAGGGCCTTTTTCAGGGCAGACACAATTTCGAAGCCACCACCTTCCCATTTAATAATAATTTACAAAGATTGGATATCTCCGGCCATTGTGGTTGTCCCGGGAAGGAAGTGATGGCGTCAAGCGGTGGGAGCGCGGCCCGGTTTGGTCAGGGTCCAACGCAGACGACAGCCGCGTAGGATCAGCCGACCCGTGCGGTCGGCCTGAATGCGCGTGTAGATGATCAGGTGTGCACCGTTGTCACGAACACGGTTATAACTCGTATCAGATGAGCTAGAAATTCCGTAATCAGGACTGGAGACAGGGTACATCCCGGCGTCCATGAGTCCCTGGTTGTTTCCCTCCAGCACGGGAGAGAAGATGCCGCCCCAGAACAGGCTGCAAACCAGAGTCGCGGTCAGTCCGACGGCGAAGAGGATGCTGTAGATAACGAGGAATGATTTCAACATGAGCTCCGTGATGAGTTATGTGTCCTGACGCCTATATAGACACCCCGCAGGGCGAAAAAGTTCGGTCGCGGCGGTAATATCCTGGACGTGCAGGGCGGGAAAATGAAAATCGCCGTGAACCCTTTCCCTCTTTCGTGTGTCTCATCAAACGAACGCGAGCTGCTTGCGGAGGAAGCCCATTGAACGAGCGCCAGCTCATCGAGCGCATCCTGGCGGGAGACGCGGCGGCCGAACGGTCGCTGTACGACGCACACGTGGATCGCATCTACCGGCTGGCGTATCGCATGACTGGAGAGCAAACCATGGCCGAGGATTGCACACAGGAAACTTTCGTGAGGGCTTTCGAAAACCTGGCGGAGTTCGAGAGACGGTCGGCCCTCTCCACCTGGTTGCATGCCATCGCCGTGTCGGTCGTGCTGAACTGTCTCCGGAAGGTCAAGCGGCTGCGGCAGCGGGAGATCGAGCTGGACGAGTCGACTGTCGCCGCCACGGCATCGCCGGTTGCCAACCCGGACCTGAAGCTCCGGCTCCACCGGGCCATAGACAAGCTCGCCGACGAACTGAGGCTGGTGTTCGTGATGCACGACGTGGAGGGTTACAAGCACCAGGAGATCGCCTCTGTTCTGACCGTGCCGGTGGGTACTACCAAGAGTCGGCTGTCCCGGGCGCGCCAGTTCTTGCGCGAGGAGCTTACCCAGCCGCGACTCGGGTCCGCTGAGGAGGAAGGTTCATGAACGACGAGGGCAGGGACGATCGCCTAGACGAGCAGTTGCAAGAAGCAGCGCGGGATTACAACGCTCCTCCCGAGACTCCGCGGGAGGCCATGTGGGTCGGCATCGAGACCAGGCGCAGGAAACGCCGCGATCACGACCGCCTCGTCCGCTTGCCCTGGTGGCAAAACCGCAAGCTCATCTGGCCTGCTGCTGCTGCGGCCGTCCTGATCATAGGCATCGCTGTGGGGCGCATGACCGTTTCACCGCAAGGGCAGCAAACCGTGGTCGAGAGCGATGCGGGGATACGAAAAGGCTCGGGTACCCCGGGAACGCCACGGTCCGATCCACAAGGTAGCAGTCTCTATCAGTACGCCGCCGCACCCGTTCTTAGCCGGGTGGAACTGCTGTTGTCCCAGTACCGCGTCGGCGAGACCGCGGGCACCAACGGCGACAGCTTCAGCGCCCGTGCCGCCCGCCTGCTGTCCGAGACCCGACTGCTGCTGGACTCCCCCGCAGGGGATGATCGCAAGATGCGGCATCTGTTGAGCGACCTGGAACTGGTCTTGGCCCAACTCGTCCGGGCCGCCGGGGACGCGCAGGACGACGACCAGGAATGGATCACCGAGAGCATGCAGCGACGCTCCCTGTTGCCGCGGTTGCGCGCACAACTTCCCGCTGTTTCACCGGGAGCTCACCTGTAGGGAGGAAACCGAGATGATCGCCAAAAAAATCGCCTCTGCCTCCGCCTGGACTGTAGTTATCACCCTCGCCATGGCGTCGATCGCCGCCGGCCCGGCTGCGGCCCGGAGTCAGGACGAGGGCAAGTACGAGGAAGCCCGGGAGCTTTACCTGGAGGCCCAGAAACTCCTGAACAAGGACGAATACAAGCAGGCGGCGGGCAAGTTCGAGGATGTGTTCAAGGATTACCGGAAATCCAAGTACGCGGCCGACGCCCTCTACTGGCAGGCCTTCGCCCTGTACAAGCTGGAAACCAAAAAGAATCTGCGCGGCGCAGCCTCCGCCCTGAAACTGCACCGGGAGCTGTACAGCAAGGCGCGCAGCACGGACGACGCCGAGGCGCTCCTGTACCGAGTCTGGGGCCAGCTGGCCGAGATGGGCGACGCCGAAGCGGCGCTGGAGATCGCCAAATACGCGGAGATTCAGGCGAATCATGATCTCGAGGATCACGAACTCGAGGCCAAGATGGCGGCGCTGCACGCTCTGATGAACATGAACTCCGAACGTGCCGTACCCATCCTCGAGAAGATCTTGCGTGACTCCGACCCTGCGAAATCCGAGCTCCGGCAGCAGGCCATCTTCATGCTGGCCGAGCAAGATGCCGACGGTTCCACCGGGCTGATGATGGACCTCGCCCGCAACGACCCCGACCTGGAGGTCCGGCGTATGGCTGTCTTCTGGCTGGCCAAATCCTCCTCGGAGGAGGTCATCCCGTTCCTGGAGGAGATGGCCCTGCAGTCCGAGGATGCAGAGGTGAGGGAGCACGCCCTCTTCGCCCTCGCCGAACGCGGCGGGGAGCGCGCAGAGGATGTCCTCCGGAAGGTAGCGCTGGACGATACGGCGGACCCGGAAATGCGCCAGCATGCCATCTTCTGGTTGAGCCGAAAGGGCGGTCCGGAGCACATCGATTTTCTCATGGACCTCTATGCCCAGACCGACGATCCCGAGCTGAAGGAGCAGTTGTTGCTCGGCATGGCCCGGGGCGAGGGCGATGAGGAGAAGCTGACCCAGTGGTTCATGCAGATCATCTTCGACGAGTCGGAGCCGGTGGAGGTGCGCCAGACAGCCTTGTTCTGGGCGGGCCATCAGGGCAACCTGGATCTGGACAAGCTGGCCAAGCTGTACGATCAGCTCGAGGACACCGAGATGCGTGAACAGGTGATCTTCGCCCTCTCCCGGCGTGGCGATGCCGACGCTTTCGGCCTGTTGCTGGAGCTGGTGGAGAAAGAGGGCAACCCCGAGTTGCGCCAGCAGTTGATCTTCTGGATCGGCCAGAGCAGCGACCCGCGGGCGGAAGAATACCTCCTGAGGATCCTGGAAGAATAGGAGAGCGTCATGTTCCGGTTGGTGTTGGACGTGGTCGTGATGCTCTTGGTGGGCTTACCTGGCATCGCACCGGTGCTTGATGCTGTGGCAGTTCCGTGTGCAGCTGCGGCTCTTGATGCAGCCGCGGCTCCCGCTGCGGATGCAGTCTCGGAGGTAAATATAGCGGAGTGGGTGGCATCAACAGAGGACGCCGAAGTGCGGATTGCCTTCGCAGCTCGTGAAGGGGTCTGCGGTGACGGTGAGACCTACATCTCGACAGACGATGGGCGAAGGCATCACTTCGGTCGCGTGGACTGCGACGATCACCAGTGGCGTGACTGCGAGAAAGGACCTGTGCGTGTCTCTCTGAGGGTACGGGAAGGCAGGGTCGTGAAGGTCAAGACATACGTAGGCGGCGACTGGAAACGTCCACTTGCGGACAGTCTGGACCTGGGTGAGGTAGCTCCGGAGGCGGCGGCCGCTTACCTGATCTCCCTGGCCAAGAGTGGAAATCGTAGAGCGGCCGAGGACGCCCTCTTCCCCGCGACCCTGGCTCGTGACGTGGTGGTTTGGCCTGATCTGCTGGAGATCGCCCGCGATTCTTCCCAGCACCAGGAGCTGCGCGAGATATCGCTCTTCTGGTTGAGTCAGATCGCCGGTGAGAAGGTGACGGAGAACCTGGAGCAGATCGTCGCTGACGAGGACGAGGAGTTGGAGCTGCGCGAGCATGCCATCTTCGCCCTCACTCAACGCAGCGAGGAAGTGTACGTGCCAGCTCTGTTGAAGATCTCGCGCACGAGCCGGCATCCCCAGCTGCGTGAGACGGCGCTGTTCTGGCTGGCCCAGAGCAAAGACCCGCGCGTGCTGGACCTGTTCGAGCAGATCCTGCTGGAGGAGTAAAATCGACCAGATGCAATTTTTGAGACAACTTATGGTGGATTGTCAGGAGGGAAGAGACACTGGATCAAGGTTGGGGTGAAAAAAAGCTCTTGACAATAGTACGATCGTTCGTATTATTAATTCCATGAGCAAGGGAACTGAAACCAAGTCGACGATTTTGGACGAGGCCATGGCCATGGCTAGTGTCTACGGGCTGAATGGGCTCAGCATCGGGACCCTGGCCGAGCGTACGGGACTCTCCAAGAGCGGCTTGTTTGCCCACTTTGGCTCCAAGGAGGCCCTGCAGCGCTCGATCCTCGAGTCGACGATCGAGTGGTTCATCCAGGATGTCATCCAGCCTGCTTTGCAAGAGCCGCGGGGAGAGCCGCGCATTCGCGCTCTTTTAGAGCACTGGCTCAGCTGGAACCGTAACGACGGGTTGCCCGGCGGCTGCCCGCTGATCACCGCCTCGATCGAGCTGGACGACCAGCCCGGACCGCTGCGCGATTTCCTGGCGCAGCAGCAGACGAGGTGGTCTGACTTCCTCGCCCACGCCGCCGCATTGGCAGTGGAGGAAGGGCACTTCCGGGCCGGGCTGGACACCCAGCAGTTCGCTTTCGATTTCATCAGCATCGAGCTGGGTTTCAATCACTCGATAAGAATGCTGCGCAAGCCACAGGCAAAACAGTATGCGCTGGCTGCCTTCGAAAGGCTGCTGTCTGAGGCTCGTGCCTGACCACATCCGTGTAAAGAGCTGAATCCGTGAGGAACAAAAGGAGTTCGAAATGTTGCAAGAAGAAAATAGCACGAACGGTCGTACTTTAAATGATTTCGGGTTCGACTCCGCTACTCCGAAAGAATCGAATCCGTTTCGAGCAAGGAGCCAAACCATGTTCATGAACACCAACACACAAGCCAGGTCCATATCCCTTCTGTTGCTGTCTCGTCCCGACCGCCAGATCCGCGCGGGGCTGCTCGCGTCCCTGGCGACTGTAGGGGTGGGTGTGGTCGGTGGGCTAGCCGTCGCCGGACTCGTCTACGCACTTGCCGGCAGGCTGGGCGGGGAGGCGAGCCCCCGCTTCTTTGCGGCAATCATCGGAACGTCATCCTGGCTGTACGTGGGGCTGGCCTTCCTGTCGCGCACGTGGAAGCAAGCGGTCGTGAATCTGCTCGCCGCTACGGGGATCTTTGCCGTCGCGTTAAGCGCCGCCGGTTCGTCGCCAGTGCTGATTGCGACGGGGTTCCTGTTGCACGGCGCTTGGGGCGCAACGCAGCTGCTTCTGTGGCGAAGGGCCGCGGTTGTGACGCCGCGGGAAGCTCTGCCGTGGATGGCCTTCAATACTAGCATGGCGGCATTGATTCTCGTGCTCGGTGGATAGCTCTGTCGGGTTGTGATCGAGGGACCGTGAGCGAATCGTCTACCTCAGGAGCGTGATCTTCTTCACCCGTACCTCGGCCTCGTAGATCAGCTTCGCATAGTAGACACCGCTGGCGACGGCCGCCCCGTGCTCGTCACGGGCATGCCAGCGCACGTGGTGCTCCCCGGCGGGACAAAGACCATCTGCCAGAATCGCGATACGGCGACCGCGGAGATCGTGGATCTCCAGCCGGGTGTGGCCTGAACGGGGCAGTGAGAACGTGATCTCTGTGACAGGATTGAACGGGTTTGGGGCGGCGGTCAGAGTGAGATCCCGCACAGGGGTATCCGGCGCGTCTCTGACGGCCACGATGTCGGACGCGTAGGCTCGCAACGCCACGTTGTCGAAGTAGGGCGCTGGGGTCGGATCAACGGGCAACCAGTTCCAGCCCAGCTCCCAGAGGCCAAGGGCGATCTGAACGTGGCGGCATGCGGGCAGCAGCAGATCGCTTATACCTTCATGATGGCGGACGAATTCGGGGCCTCCCCAGTAAGCGATGTTGCGGTCCCTCCATTCCGTCCAGCCTTCCCCGCCGGCAGGGTCGTCGGTTGAGCGTACACGCCATTTATAGAAGATGTATGGAGAGTTATAGCTCAAAGTCTCGTGGCGAAAGACGCCGAAGGAGAGCATGCCGCCATCATAGTCGCCCTCGGGCCAGGCTATGACCGGCGACCGGATCTCGTTGTCGAGGTGGAATTCCGGTCCGGCCAGGCCCCCCTGCGTATTGACGCAGTAGCCGCCGGGTCCGTAGCACCAAGTCGTGCAAATGGTCCCCCCGGTGCCCGGCACCATGACTCCGTCGTCGATGAACGCGACCTGGGGGGTAAGATTGTCTACGACCGGATCGATGTCGTCCAGCAGTGGCCAGACGTGGGCGAAGTCACCGACACCTTGGGGGAAAGCCAGCTCCCACTGAACCGGATCTCCGGGCTCGCAATTCTCGGTCTCGCCGATCTGGACTGGCCCCGCGCCTTGGTCGAAGTACACCTCGATCAGGTCGATCTGGGCTGCGCCCAGCGTCGGCCACAAGCAATCCTCGTCACTCCAACCACCGTCTGACTCGAACCACCAGCGCAGATGTACTTGGTCCCCGTTCGCTCCGATGTAGTCCTCAGGCAATACGGAAAGCGTCACCCAAAACGCCACCGAATCAGCCGTGCCATTATAGACCATATCTTGGACCATGCCGGTGGCAA
Organism: uncultured bacterium; assembly: GCA_965369485.1. GTDB lineage: Bacteria > Krumholzibacteriota > Krumholzibacteriia > LZORAL124-64-63 > LZORAL124-64-63 > CBDURX01. Next base: position 8,695 of record CBDURX010000020.1, read on the forward strand.
CTTCGTGACCGAAGTACAGGAAGTCGTAACCAGGCTCGTTGTCGTAGTTGAGGGCGGCACTAACCGTTACTATGACGCTGCTGATCGGATCGGTCACGGCGCCGTACCAGTCCAGAAACTCCCGGTAATTGTTGCCATATCCCGCGAAATCCCCGGGGGTGCAGTCGTCCACGAAGTACTCCCCGCACCACCAGGCGTGATTAGGGTCGACGGAAGAATCGAGGTTGGCGCAGTGGTAGGTGTGGATGTGCCAGTAGGATGTGGTGGGCTGGGTCAGGTCTACGCTGGTCCAGCCCTGCCAATCGGGCATGCTTTCGGCGTCCTCGAACTTGCCCTCCAGACTGCTGGGACCACCGTAGACGAGGAGGGTGTCGACCTCGGTAGCGAAAGAGGCAGTGCTCAGCAAGGACACGCCCAGGACAGTCCAAACCAGAACAGCCAGAGGTAAGAGCCAATGGGAATTCGTGAGCGTCCGCATTATCATCCCTCGTGAATTACTCGGGTTAATGAGAATACGTCCACAACAAGGATTTCTAACATATGGGTGAACAGGGATGAGGTCCTCAGTGAACGTAGCCGAGAGCCCGCAGCTCGCGTTTCTCTTCCTCGGTGAGGGAGTCGGACGAGCCCAGCCACTCGATACTGTTCAACCATTGCGCGTTGAGAGAGGATCGGCCGTCCAGTGATGTGGACATGTCAGCCACCCGCGTCGCTTGTGTCTGGTCGGCTGGAGCACGCTCTGTGGGGTCGGCCCGTAAATCGTAGAGCTTGTATGTGTTCTTGGCGTCGTCACGGATGAGCTTCCAGGGCCAGTCGATCAGGACGCGGTAAGCGACCTTGTCCAGCTTTTCTTCGACGAAAATAGGGCTGGATGAGCTATGACCTGCAAGCGCCTGCAAGAACGAACCGGCCTGGTATTCCCTTGGTTTTGCCAGCCCGTAGGCCTCGGCCAGGGCCCCGAATAAGTCGATGGCAGCCACCGGTGATTCCACCCGCGTTCCCGGCTGGGTGCGGCCCGGCCAGCGCACGATCAGCGGCACGTGGATCTGTTCCTCGTACACCTGCTGGCCATGCCCCCGGTATTCTTCGTGATCCCAGAGGCCCTCGCCGTGGTCGGAGGAGAGTATGACGAGAGTGTCGTCGGCCAGGCCCTCCGCCTCCAGTGCCGCGAGAAGCTCGCCGATGTGCGCATCCACGTAAGCGATCTCCCCATCGTAAAGATTCTTGATAGTGGTGCGGATCCTGTCCTGGTGGCGGGAAGTGGTGCGATGCTTCAGGAGCTTGAGATACCTCCACGAGCCAACGGAGGAGGGGGCGGTGTGCTGCCCGAACCTGTGCTCAGGGTGGGACATGTACGGGCTGTGGGGGTCGATGTAGAGGAGGAACAGGAACCAAGGATCACGGGGCCGTTCGTGTCTCAGCCAGTGTAGAACACGCTGGTTCATGGCAGCAGCGTCGGCGAACATGGCCGTGTCTGAACCTTTGACGTTTGGTGGCGGGTGCTCGTACAAGTCGAACCCCTGGTCGAATCCGAGGCTGGCGGCGATGTTGAAGTTTGCGTAGATGCCGGCGGTCGCGAAGCCACGTTCCTGGAAGCGTTCGGCAAGCGTGTGTAGAGCGGGGTCGAGGTATTCTTCTCTATCCTGGCAACCGTTAGCCGAGGGGTAGAGTCCGGTGAAATACGAGGCGAAGGAGGCACGTGTCCAGGAGCTGGGACTGTAGGCTCGCTCGAACGTGGTCGCGGTGGCGGCGAAGGCTTCGATATGAGGAGTGGTAGTGCGCTCGTAGCCATAGACGCTCATCCGGTCGGCGCGCATGGTGTCGATGAACAGGAGCAGGACGTTCCGCGGCTCGGATTCGATATTACGCTCGGAGCACCCCGGACAGGGGACGGCAATCATGGCCAGGGCCAGGAGAGCCAGTAATTTACGACCGGCTGGATCGACGACGATCGAGCTGAATTGCCGCTGCTTCCACTGCATTCTTCGGTCTGCCTCCCGGGCTGAAACACGTGGGTCGTTCCCACTCCAGCACAATAGCCATCGGTTCTCCACCTGGCCATGTTTCATCGGCCCTGGCGCTTGCCATTCCTGCGCTATATGCGTTTCTTTCCGGGCCAGGTAGCCGGCACCCCGAGCCGGGTAGCGGTTGCCGAACCCGAGAGATGACGATGGCGCGCGACAAGGATGCCAAATTCTATAGCCTCGGTGAGGAGATCGCCCATGCGGTCACGCACGGCATCGGCGGACTCCTGGCCGCGATCGGCATGGTCGTCCTGATCGTCCAGGCGGTCCGGTTTGGAGACCCCTGGCGAGTGATCGCGTCGGTCATCTACGGCACGTCGCTGGTCTTGCTCTACACGACCTCGACCCTGTACCATGCTCTGCCACAGCGACGGGCCAAACGTGTCTTACAGCTGCTCGACCACGCCGCCATCTACCTGCTGATCGCCGCATCGTACACGCCATTTGCACTGGTCACACTGCGGGGTGGCTGGGGCTGGACCATGTTCGGGCTGGCCTGGGGCCTGGGAATCGCCGGGATCATCTTCGAAGTAGTTTTTCGCGAGCGCGCCAAGAAACTTTCGCTGGTGTTCTATCTGTTGATGGGTTGGCTGGCGGTGATCGCCGGCAAGCCGCTGCTGAGCGCTCTGCCGCCGGGCGGTATACTGTTGATCGTGAGTGGCGGTGCGTTCTACTCGCTGGGGACGATTTTCTACGTCTGGAGGCGGCTACCCTACCACCACGCCATCTGGCACGTGTTCGTGCTCGGCGGTAGCGCCGCCCACTTCTTCTGCATGCTCTTCTACGTGGTGACAGCCGGAGCTTAACCCGGGTTAGAACGGAAAGACCAGGGGCGTCAGGGCGATCGTGATGGCTCCCACCACGATGGTCAACGGCACCCCCATCCGGACGTAGTCCGTGAACCGGTAGCCGCCCGGTTCATAGACCATGAGGTTGGTCTGGTAGCCCATGGGCGAGATGAAGCTGCACGAGGCTCCCACCATCACCGTCATGGCAAAGGGCAAGGCGCTGATCCCCAGCTGCCCGGCCAGCGCCATGGCGATGGGAAACATGAAAACCGCCGAGGCGACATTGGTGACCAGCGTATCCATCAATATGCAACCCAGGAAGACAGCCGCCAGAGCAGCGTGAGGAGTGCCACCGCCGAGACGACCGATCAGGTCGGCGATGGCCTCCGACAGGCCGCTACCGGTGACCGCGGCCTCCAGGCCGCTGGCGCTGGCGTAGACCTGAAACGTATTCGAGCCGCCGCCGACC
>CBDURX010000021.1:0-11964 GCA_965369485.1 uncultured bacterium
GTCATCGCCACGCAACGTCGCCTTCTGCAGAAGTCGCCGCCGCCTCCGGAGGGGAGTGGTGCCACCCGCGAGGCTCTGCTCAACGAGGTTGTGGACAGGGTCCTCGCCACCCGCGAACGCCTGCTCGAGCCGACCTTGCGGCGGGTGATCAACGGTACCGGGGTCGTCGTCCACACCAACCTGGGTCGTTCTCTCTATCCGGATCAGGCCGTCGCCTGGGTACAGGTGGCGGCGCAGCACAACGTCGATTTGGAGTTCGTGCTGGAGACGGGACAGCGCGGGCACCGGGGGCGCAAGGTGGAAGAGAAAGCCGCGCTGCTCTCCGGCGCCGAGGACGCTCTCATCGTCAACAACAACGCCGCCGCGGTCTGGCTGGCGGTTCGCAACTGTGCCGGGGAGGGGAGAGTGATCCTTTCCCGCGGCGAAGCAGTGGCCATTGGTGGTTCCTTCCGGATGCACGAGATCCTGGGTGAAACCGGTTGCGAGCTGGTGGAGGTCGGCACCACCAACAAGACGAGCCTGAGAGATTACGAGGAAGCCCTGGCGCCGGGTTGTGTCGTGTTAAAGGTGCACCGGAGCAACTTCGACGTGGTTGGATTCACGGAGGAGGCCAGTCTGGCCGACCTGGCCGAGCTGTGCTGTGCCAAAGGGCACACACTCATCTACGACGCCGGCAGTGGCGCCCTGTATCCATTTGCCGAACTGGGCCTACCGCAAGAGAACACGTTGAGCGAGGATTTAGCCGCTGGTCCCGATCTGGTCTGTTGCAGCGGCGATAAGTTGCTGGGCGGTTGCCAGGCCGGCCTCGTGCTCGGGAAATCCGAGCTTGTCGCGGCCATGCGTCGCCACACCATGCGGCGTGTTTTCCGGGTGGACAAGGTCACCCTGGCGGCCATGGATGCGGTACTATCGCTCTATCTGGAAGCCGAGCAGAGACCGCCATTGCCGACCCTCGAACTCCTGGCGCGCCCGGTGGCAGAGCTGGAACAGAGTGCTCGGCGATTGATCGAATCACTGTCCGGGGACACGCCACCGGATTGGGAAGGCCAGATCGTGCCAGGCGAGTCCAGTGTGGGAGGAGGGAGCTTCACCACCGCTGCTCTGCCGACCCGTCTGCTGCTGTGGAGAGCGCCGAAGGAGGCTCTCGAAAAGTGCCACGCCCTCTTGCGCCAAGGCGATCCTGCTTTGTTGACTCGCATGAGCCATGATGGTATGGCCATTGATATGCGTACGGTGATGGTAGCGGAGCTTCCCCTCGTCGAGGAGGCCATCCGCAGCGTTTGGCAACGTCTCTAATCGATAATCTCGTTATGATCGGTGTTTTGGTCGCAAGTGGCTCCAGCCCGAAACAGGGGATGCATGACGATGAATACCGAGAATGATCAGACTGAGTTCTATGGTCTGCCGCTCTTCAAGATCGGCTTGACCATGGGAGAGCTTGACCTGAGCGGAGGTGTGGTTTTCTGGGACGAGGTGATCCGTTTCACGAGTCAGGCCAGTTTGGAAGAGGTGCTGGACCAGGCCACAGCGGGTAAACCGGTCCCCAGAGTGTGGACTATACTCGATGTCGCGGCGGAGACCTCGACCCGTACCGCCGCAGTCATGTCACTGGCGCGTTTGCTGGCGACCCGGGACCAGCAGGTCATCGTCCTGGACGCGGACGACTACCGGCCGGATCTGTCCCGGTGGGCAGGACGTGCTCAGCAGGAAGGGTGGATCGATCTACTGCGGTATGGCGCCTCCATGACCACTTGCAGTGTTCCCTTGCCGTGGGAGGGACGCCGGGGGCAGTTCATCGGCGTCGGTTCCTTCTGCCCGACCGAGGTGGAACCGGATGAGGTGGAGCAGCTCGTTTCCCGGTTGCGCCGTCAGACGGACGATCTGATCATCGCCGCGCCGGCCAACGACGCCGGTCTCGTCTGGGCCCGACACGCCTCGATATGCATGCTTTGCTGGAACAGGTTGGACCGCACCGAAGGGGAGATGCAGGAGGTGATCGCCACCCTCGAGAGCGCCGGTGTGAAGGTGGCGGGCATCGTCGGCTTCGGATTCGACGAGGTCGAGATTCTCGAATCGGTGGCGCGGCTGGATCCAGTCGCTGCCCGGCCCGACTCCGACGACGAGGAGCTTGGAGAGGAACCACCGGACGAGGAGTTGCCTGACGATGGGCGGGAGGCTGCGGCCGCCGTGTCGACCGGAGAGGAGACGGCCGCGGCGGAACTGGATTGGGTGGCACGAGCCGAGCCGGCCGCCGAGCCGGAAAAGGCCCCGGCCACCGAGCCGGAAAAGGCCCCGGTCACCGAGTCGGAAAAGGCCCCGGTCACCGAGCCGGAAAAGGCCCCGGGCGGCGAGAACGAGTTGGCCGGATATCCGGACCTGAACTGGAGCCGACCGCAACGGCGGAGAACCTCCCCCGTATTTTGGGGCCTGGCCCTGGTTCTGATCGCCGTTGTCGTGGTGATCGGCGGCTGGTGGCTCAAGATGGAATTTTTCCAGCCTGACGCACGGGATCATTCACTTGCCTCCCTGTCGACGGGACCGGATATTGGCCGCCTCACCAAGGACGAACCCGCGGGCACGGATCCAGAGTCCCCCGGGGAACCTGCCGGGGTGGATGCGGGTGAGATATCCGGTGAGGCACCAGGTGAAACACCAGGTGAGGTGCCGGAGGTACCTGGTGAGACACAGAGGGCGGCTCCCGGGGAACTGCGTCCAGTAACCCCGGAGGAAACCACAGGGGAGGCAGTTGGGGAGACCCTGACGGGGGCGGACACCATCGAGACAGCACCGCCGCCGCAGGCGGCGGCACGGGACAGGGAACTGGACAGAGACCAGGCCCAGACAGCTGACATCGTTGGCGACAGGGAGCAGACGCCGGAGAGCTTCGATATGGCTCCTTACCGGACAGCGGTGGGCGCAGCGGGTTGGGCTCTGCACTTGTACTCGCTGCCGGATAGCGCCACGGCCCTGAAACAAACTGCCTGGTTGCAGCGCAAAGGCTTTCGCGCGGACATGCGAGGCGTGGATCTGCCGGACAAGGGTCACTGGTACCGGGTCTTCGTGGGCAGTTTTCCTTCGCAGCGGGAGGCGAGGCTGGCCATGCCGGCCCTGAAAGAACATCTGCGTTTGGACTGGGCCATGCCCAAGCGATTCTGATCCGAGCTGGAGTGCGGCGCTGAACACGGTTAAACAACAAAACAACACTGGATTGCGCAGGGGAAGGTTGACGCCTTGAAACTCATAAGTATCGAGATGCAGGGGTTCAAATCCTTCGTGGACCGCACCAAGCTCGACATCTCCGATGGCATCACGGCTATCCTCGGTCCCAATGGGTGCGGGAAGTCCAACATCGTGGACGCCGTGCGCTGGGTGCTGGGGGAGCAGTCGCCCAAGACCTTGCGTGGCGACCGCATGGAGGACGTCATCTTCAAGGGGACGACCAAGCGCAAACCAGTGGGCCTGGCCGAAGTCAGTCTGACCTTCGACAACGACGACCGCAGGCTTCCCATCGAGTTCAGCGAGGTTGCCATCAAGCGCAAGGTGACACGCGACGGCGGCAGCGATTATTTCCTGAACGGCAGCCCTTGCCGTCTGAAGGATTTGCGCGACTTGTTCTACGACAGCGGGGTCAACAACGCATCCTACTCCATCATCGAACAGGCCATGATCAACGTGGTTCTGGACGAACATACCCAGGAACTGCGTCGCCTCATCGAAGAGGGCTCCGGCATCACCAAGTACAAGGCGCGACGCAAGGAGACCCAGCGCAAGCTGGATCAGACCGAGCAGGATCTGCTACGGCTGAGCGACATCATCGATGAGATCGACCGCGAAGTGCGTTCCCTGAGGTACCAGGTCGGCAAAGCAAAGCGTTATCAGCGTCTCTTCCAGCAGATCCGGGCTCTCGATCTGCTGATCGCCGGTCGTCAACAGCGCGATTTCAACAAGGAAGAGACCGGGCATCGCAAGGAGCTGGCCGAGCTGCAGACTCTGGCCGAGGCCGACAGTGGCGAGTTGGCTTCATTACGCGCGCAGATCGACGCGGTCCGACCGGCACTCGACGAGAGGCAGGCCGAGCGCCACCAGCTGGAGGAGGCGCGGCAACTCTACGAAGAAGAGCTGCAAGAGACCGAGCGGCGCGTCCTGCTCCTGGAACACCGCATCGAGGAGTACGACCGACGATTGCAGGAGAACCGGGACGCAGTGGTGGGCACTGCCCGCCGACAAGAAGAGATCCGCCGGCAGATCATAGACCTCGACGACCATTCGACGACGCTGAACCGTGAACTGGAGCAGGTGGCGGGAGATCTGCGGCAGCGTCAGGAGAACCTGAAGGTGCTGGATGAGCGCTTGACGCGTGACCGCACGGCGCTGGAACGAGCCGCTCAGCTCAACCTGGAATTCATCGAGACCGACGCAGTCCAACAGAGCCGGCTACGCGAACTGGAGGTGAAGCAGGAAAATCGGCGCGAGCGCTGGGACAGTCTCGCCAGTGAACGAGAGCAGCTTCAGCAGGAGGTACAAACTGCAGGTGATTCCCTGCAGCGGGGCGGTGAGGCGAGGGACCGTCTGATCGGGCGGCGGCGGGAGTTGCTGGAGAGGATGGCGCGCCTGGAGCGGGAGGAGAGCGACCTGGAGGCAGCCGAGACCGGGATCCAGGAAGGTCTTGCAGACCGGATGGCCAAGCGTGAGGCGATCCATTCCCGGTTCGAACTGCTCCAGCGGCTCAAGGAGGAGTACGAGGGATACGGACAGGGCGCGCGGCAGCTCCTGCAAGATCACGCCGGCGACGGCCGTATCCTGGGTGGTCTGGCCGACCGACTCCAGGTGGACGAGGAATAGACAGCCGCGTTCGAGACCCTGTTCGCCGAACTGCTCGATGCCGTGGTGGTGGATGGCACCGGCACAGCTGTGGACCTGGTGGCCGAGCTCCGCCAGCGCGAGAGCGGGCAGGCCAGCTTCCTTTGCGGCGCAGGGGAACTGCAAGTCACCGAGATCCGCGTGCCGTCGGCTGGACGTCCGGCCCGCGAGGCTATCCACGGCCCTGCCACGGATATTCCCTTCGTGAAACGATTGCTCGCTTCGACAGCTCTCTTCGAGACCGATGACGCGGCGGTGGAAGCAGCAACCCAGTACGATGGCCCCTTGTCGCTGATCTGCCTTTCCCGGTCGGGCTTGCTCGTCACCAGCGATGGCGTGGTCCGCGGCGGCCACGGTAAGGTGGAAGAGGTCAGCCTTCTCGGCCGCGGTGCAAAATTGGAGAAACTCAGTGACGAGATCGACGACATTGGCCGTCAGATCGACGCCTGGCGAGAGCGACGGAGCACCAGTCGCTCACGCCGTGAGGAACTTCGGGAAGACCTGGTGCGGTGCCGGGGTGAGCTGGCCGTGTTGGACGAGGATCTCAACAAGCTCCACGTGGAGTTGGGCCAACACGAAAGCCGCCGCGAAACCGCCGAACGGCGGCTGGCCGGTCTGTTGGCCGAAGAGGAGAACCTGAAGCGAGGGCTGGCGGTCCTGGCTGAGGAAGAAGCCGCCTTGCGGGGCCAGCTCGCCGAGAGCGGTCGTCAGCGCAGCGACAGCACGACGCACTTGGACGAGCAGCGGCAGGCCGTGGCCGAGGCGGAAAAGGAACGGGATGCGAAGCGTGCAGAAGTCGAGGAACTGCGTGTGGTGCGACAGCGGCAAGAGGGTCGCAAGCGAGAGTCCGAAGCCGCCCTGAACCATCTGCGGGAAAGTTTGTCCGAGCTGGCAGCCCAGGAAGAGAGACTGGGGCAGGAGATCGAACTGGGGCAAAAGGAGCGCGAGACTCTGCACGAAGAGCTTGCGTCGCGCAAGGAGCAGCTGAAGGAGGGCTTCGCCGAGCGGGAACGGCGACGCCAGCTCGTACGCGCTGCGGCCGAAGCCATCCAGGAACTGCACGATCAGACGGCGGTCTGGCACGAGCGAGTCGAGGAGATCGAAAGTAAGCGTAACGCCTGCCGTGAGCAGATGCATGCCATCGAGACGCAGTTGGCGACCCTGGAAGTACGGCGCAGAAACCTGCACGAGCGCATCGAAGAACAGTACGAGGGATCCTTCACGGACTTGGTCAGCAACATCGATCCGGATCATTTGCCCCGCCAGCTGGAAAGAGACGGGGATGTCTTCCAGATGGAACAAGCGCACCAACTGCTGGCCGACAGCCGCGATAAACTCAATCACCTCGGGCCCGTCAATCAACTCGCCCTGGAGGAGTACGATACCAAGAAAGAGCGTCTGGAATTCCTGCAACAGCAGCGTGCCGACGTGGAGAAGGCCAAGGAAGATCTCACCACCGCCATCGCTCGCATCAACCGCACTGCTCGGAAGCTGTTTACCGACACCTTCGAGGAGGTGCGGCGCAATTTCATCGCCGTCTTCAAGACCCTGTTCGAGGGAGGTCGCGCGGATTTACATCTCATTCGTACGGACGATCCCCTGGAGAGCAACATTCACATCATCGCCCAGCCGCGTGGCAAGGTCGTCAATAGCGTTGCCCTGTTGAGTGGTGGCGAGCGGTGTTTGACTGCTCTGTCGATCTTGTTCGCAGTCTATCTGGTCAAGCCGTCTCACTTCTGCATGCTGGACGAGGTGGACGCGCCGCTGGACGACTCCAACATCCAGCGATTTGTGAAGATGTTGCGGGAATTCTCTAAGAATACGCAATTTATGGTGGTGACCCACAACAAGCTCACCATGGAGACAGCTAACCATCTGTACGGTGTGACGATGATGGAGCAGGGCTGCAGCAGTATCGTCTCGGTCACCTTCGACGATGTGGCCGATACCCAATCCGACACCGATCTGGGTCAAGCCATCGCAACCCGCCGCCACGAACTGGACCGGCGCGAAACGGTCAAGGCGATCCTGTCGGATGATGATTCCGCACCGGCGGTGCGTTTCACCATGGACCGGGAGACCCCACTTGAGGTGCCAGTCGCAGAACCTGCTCCCGCCATGCGTTTTACCCTGGACGACGAAGAACCAGAGGAAGCTGACGTTGATTCCGCCCCGGCAGGAAAGATGGAGGCGGAGCAGTGATCACCAGTGCGTTCGATCGTTTTCGTAGCGGTCTGCGCAAGACCCGTCATAATTTCTTTGGCCAGTGGAGCAAGTTGCTCGGCAACAAGGTGCGCCTGGACGACGAGACCCTCGACCAGATCGAGGAACTGCTCATCAGTGCTGATATGGGGGTGAAGTCGAGTCTGCAGATCACCCGCAACATCGAGAAACGGCTGAAGGTTGAGGGGGGCGAAGCGAACCTGGAGTCGGTCCTGCAGGTCATCCGCGGTGACGTGAAGGAAATCCTGACCACGGCCACGCCCCGCGTACACCCGCCGGCCTGGGATGAGCTCGTCGGCGAAGCCGGTCCAGCCGCAGGCCCGGGCGGCAAGGGTGGCAAGAGCGCCAAAGGTGGCAAGCACGCCAAGAGTGCCAAGGGCGGTGGTAAGACTAAGAGAGGCAAGACCGGCCGACATGCCGGTCAACAGGAGAGTCGGCGAGACAGTCGACAACCTGGCAGCAGAGATGCCAGCATCACGGCTGCGCAACCGAGTGTGAATTCGGGCATGGGAACGACATCACCCGGGTCTAGAACGGGGCTGGCGCCCCGTGTGCTCCTCGTCGTCGGCGTCAACGGAACCGGCAAGACCACCAGCATCGCCAAGCTGGCTGCTTCCCTGCAGGAACGAGGGCACTCGATCCTGTTGGCCGCAGCAGACACCTTTCGGGCCGCGGCCGTGGAGCAGCTCGAGGTGTGGGCGGACCGGGTCGGTGTGCCCTGTGTCCGGCAGGGCATGGGTGCCGATCCGGCGGCGGTGGTCTTCGACGCCCTCGCCGCCGCCGAAGCGCGAGGTCACGACATCGTGATCGTCGACACGGCGGGTCGTCTGCACACCAAGACCAACCTCATGGACGAACTGGGTAAGGTCGCACGGGTGATCCATAAAAAGACCGGCCGCCCTCCGGAAACTCTCCTCGTCATCGATGCCAACACAGGCCAGAATGGCCTGTCTCAAGCACGTGTCTTCGCGGAGACCATCCCCGTCGACGGCTTGATTCTCACCAAGCTGGACGGGACCGCCAAAGGCGGTATTGTCGTGGCCATCGCCGAGACCCTCGGCCTGCCTGTCAAGTACGTGGGTATGGGGGAGCAGGTGGGGGATCTGGCCGAGTTCGACGCGGACCAGTTCGTGGACGCTCTGTTCGCGGATTGGGGGGAAACCTCCAGCGAGGCCGAGACCAACACTGCCTGAGAGCCGGACGGAGTAGTAGCAGCTCATTCCGGATGTCTCTCCTGTCACGTTCCCCAGATCTCTTTTCCTCGATAGAGTTCCCCTGACCAAGTTCCACGACCACGATTCCTCGAGAAAGTCAACTCACCTGTGGCTCGGTTCTTGTCAGTTACTCCCCGAACAGCTGATGGATCGTATCGCTGGGGATGGGTCCAACCCCAGCGGTTTGAAACGTGAAGTCGGATGCGGCAGCATGGAATTCAGCTGGTTTTCAGTATGAAGCCGTGTATTGCCACCCTGGGCTGATTCTTGACCAATCTTCGGCTAAGTAGTAAGTTGGTTACTGACATAGATTCGGTTGAGCCGAACGCTGCAAACAACCAACTTCGGGGCGGGGTGAAAGTCCCCACCGGCGGTCAAAGCCCGCGAGCCCGGCACGCCCGCGCGTGGTAGTCAAACCGACGCGGTCCTGTGGGGCTGACCCGGTGGAATTCCGGGGCCGACGGTGAAAGTCCGGATGGGAGAAGTTGGGGAAGCTGCGTGCCCGTGCCTGCCCGCAGGCAACGGGTGTGTATGCCTATCCCCTTCACATCTTCTGCTTTCCCACGCCCCATTCAGGGAATCGATGAACGTCACCTACGCAGAGACGGAACAGCGCTTCATGGCGGAAGCCTTACGGCTTGCAGCGCGCATTCCCGTGCGCCCTTGGCCCAACCCTCCCGTGGGAGCGGTCGTAGTGCGCGATGGCCAAGTGGTTGGCCGGGGCGCTCATCATGGTGCCGGGAGGCGCCATGCTGAGGTCAAGGCCCTGGCCGAAGCAGGGGAGGCGTCGCGCGGCGCGACGCTCTACTGCAGTCTCGAGCCCTGCAACCACACCGGCCGTACGCCACCCTGCGCTCCTGCGATACTGGCCAGCGGTATTCGCCGCGTCGTCGTGGGCGTGAGGGATTCCAATTCCACCGTCAGTGGCGGTGGCCTTCCTTACCTGATCGGGCACGGAGTGGAGGTCAGGGTCGGTGTCCTGGCCGAGCAGGCCCTGGAGTTGATCTGGCCCTTCGTGGTCACTGGCGCCTTCACGCGGCCGTTCGTGCTGCTGAAAACGGCCACTTCCCTGGATGGCCGTTTCTCCGTCGGCAATCCTCCCACCGCTGGCCGGTCGTCCGTGAGATCCCACGACTCGACCCCGACCGGGGTAACTGGCCCAGGGTATCTGACCCAGCTGCCGGCCCGTCATGACGTGCACGTCATGCGGCGCTGGATGGACCTGATTCTGGTGGGAGAGGGTACCGTGCAGAGCGACCGGCCGCGTCTGGACGGCCGTCTGGTGAATGAGCAGGACGACTGTCCTCGGGCCGAGCCGCTGACGGGCTATGTGGACAGCGATCTGAGCTACACCGAGGGGTGGGAACGGGATCACTATCTCGTCTTTACGGGGCAGGCGGGAGCGAATGGCGACGAAGTAGCCCGCGCCGTATCCGCCGACGGAGGCGAAGTTGTTCGCTGCGAGGAACGAGATGGCCACGTCGACCCTCTGGCCCTACTCCGTGCTGCGCATGAGCGAGGCATCCAGACCATGATGGTGGAGGGAGGACCACGCTTGGCCGCAGCATTTTTGGCCAGTGGTGCCGTGGACCGGTGGGTGCAGTATCTGGCCCCGTTGGTCGCCGGTCGGGGCAGTCAGTGGCCACGGGGAGAACCGCAGGGAGAACCGCGGGTGAAACCACGGGGGATCACCGGTGATGACCCTGCGGAGTTTCATCTGACCAGCAGCGAATGCTTGGGACGTGATCTGCGCCTCGTGTATGACCGCAGCTCATTCCGGCAGGTTTTGGCAGAGGTGGCCGAGGTGAAGGTGACCGAGGTCAGTGATGATCAGGTGCAACCGGCCCGCGGGAGGCGTTGAGGTGTTCACGGGACTGGTGCAGGAAATCGGCACGATCAGTGCCCTGACGCGACGCGGCGGTATCACGCGCATCGTATTGGTGGCACCCCGCACCGCACCCGGACTGCGCCCGGGGGACAGCCTGGCTGTGAACGGTATCTGTCTTACGGTGACTACGTGCCGGGGGAACACTGTGAGCGTAGAGGCCGTGGCCGAGACGCGTCGCGTCACCACCCTATCTCGCTGGCGTGGGATGAACCGAGTACATCTGGAGTCGGCCTTGCGGGCCGGTGAACCGTTGGGCGGCCACATCGTGCTGGGGCACGTAGATGGTGTCGGTACGGTCGCCGGCAGGCGACCCGGCGGCGGCAGCCTGCTTCTGACGGTGAGCTTGCCACCTGAACTGGCGCGGTACCTTATGCCCAAGGGCTCGGTGGCCGTGGACGGGGTCAGCCTGACCGTGGACAGCGGCCCCTTCCGGGACCGCTTTACAGTGAACGTGATTCCGCACACGTTGGCCAACACTCGCCTGGGCGATTTGCGCACGGGCCAGCTGGTCAACCTGGAGATGGACGTGCTGGTCAAGGCCGCACGGGGGGAAGGGTTTCAGCAGGAAGCCTGGCTGACGGGAGCAGGGCAACATGAATCCCATCGGCGCGAGGCCCGGCCACTGACCATGGCCGGGTTGCTGAACCGCGGGTTCCGCCGCCGGCACCGTAGGTGCCAAGGAACGAATCGGTCCGATGATAAGCCCTGCACGCCGGAGGGCGTCAGGATCGGGAAGGGAATAAAGATGCAGGACGACGTCAAGCTCGACACCATCGAAGAGGCGTTACAGGCCCTCAAGGACGGTGAGATCATCGTCGTCGTGGACGACGCGGACCGCGAGAACGAGGGCGACTTCATCATGGCGGCCGAAAAGGTCACGCCGGAAGCCATCAACTTCATTTCCAAGTACGGACGGGGCCTGATCTGTCTGCCGGCGACACGTGAACGGTTGGAAGAGCTGGATATCCAACCCATGGTGGCTCGCAACACCGCCTCGTTGGGAACTTCGTTCACGGTGTCGGTGGACGCAGCTCACGGCGTTACCACCGGCATCTCGGCGCCTGATCGAGCCCGCACGGTCCTAGTATTCATTGCTCCAGAAACCCAGGCCCACGACCTGGCCCGGCCAGGACACATCTTTCCCCTGGAGGCCCAGCCGGGCGGCGTGCTGCAGCGTGCCGGTCACACCGAGGCCGTGGTGGACCTGTGCGGGATAGCGGGACTCTACCCGGCCGGCATCCTGTGCGAGATCATGGACGAGGACGGCACCATGGCGCGTCTTCCCCAGCTGCGCCTGATCGCTGACCGGCACAACCTGAAGTTGATCTCCATCGCAGACCTCATCGCCTACCGGCGCGGACACGAGAAACTGGTGCAGCGGGATGCCGAGGTGGAGATGCCCACCCGGTACGGCCTGTTCCGCATGATCGCTTACAGCACTTCCGTGGACGAGGCTGTCCACATCGCTCTGGTCAAGGGTGATATCGATCCACAGAAGCCGGCCCTCGTGCGCGTGCACTCCGAGTGCATGACCGGTGACCTGTTTCACTCCCTGCGCTGCGATTGTGGGGAGCAGATGGAAGCGGCTCTGAAGGCCATCGAGGAACGTGGCTGCGGCGTATTCCTCTACATGCGTCAGGAGGGCCGCGGTATCGGTCTGTTGAACAAGCTGAAGGCGTACCGCCTGCAGGATCAGGGCTGCGACACCGTAGAGGCCAATCGCCGCCTGGGATTCGCCGCCGACCTGCGCGAATATGGTATCGGCGCGCAAATCCTCAT
>CBDURX010000022.1:0-11817 GCA_965369485.1 uncultured bacterium
CAGGAACAGGCCGTTCAGGTGACCGCCGGCGGTGCCTACCAGGCTGGCAGACACACCATTGATCTCGGCGGCGGCGGGGCCGACGAGGGCGAGGTTCAAGCCGTCGTATCTCGCGATAGGATTTTCCTTGGGTATCCAGAAGGTGACGTTGACTCCCCGGATGTGGTGGACGCCGTTGTCCACGAAGTTGAAGCGCAACCCCGCGAAGTCGCGGGAGTTACCGAAACTGAGACCGTACCCCCGGACCGGGAGGTCCAGGGAAGAGGCTTGAGCGGTGCAAGTAGTGGAGAATCCCAGGGCAAACAGTAACGGCAGGATCGCCATGATCATCGAGAGTGAGTGCCGTGGGGCGGAGCGAGCCGGTAGAGTAAAGCGCATGGTATTGTCTCCTAACCCGGATTCTGGTCGGGGAGGGATCGATACGCCACAGCCGCGCGTCCATGCGGTCACGGCACGTGGACTGACAGACGCTGGTCCGTCGTCACACGAGTAAAGACGCACCACCCCCCCAGAAGGTTTCAGGCAAGTGTCGGTGGGAGGATGCTGGTATTGTGAGGGCCTACCTGACCACCGCCCGCTCCGCCAGGGCGCGGCCACTGTCCGTCAGCGCCAGCAACTCGTCTTGCCGGACGACCAATCCATGATCTGTGGCCATGCGCACTACCCGCGCGACGAACGTGGGATCCCAGCGCAGATGGTCCTGCAGGTGGTCGTGTCTGCACTCGATCTCTGCCTCGGGCAACCCCTCGTGCTGGAACAAATGGATAGCCAGCATGGTTTGGGCGAACTCCCACTTCTGCCGCGTGCGGCGGCGCGCCACGGCGACCAAACCGCGGCCGGGCGCCGCCAAAAAAACGATCCCAAAAACGATCCCCACGACGACCGCCATGCAGCCGGCGATGGAGGCGTCCAGCCAGTGTGCGACCCAGTAGCCTCCCACCGCGACCACCACGCCGAACAGGCAGCTCAATCCGATCAGGCGCGGTAGCCGGTCCGTCAGCAGGTAGGCCGCCGCCGGCGGGCCCACCATCAGGGCGACAACCAGGATAAGACCGACCGCGTCGAAGGCGCCCACCACCGTCACGGACACCAGTCCCATCAGACCGTAGTGGATCAAGGCGGGGGAGAAGCCCAGGGCTGCGGCCAATCCCGCGTCGAAGGTGGCGAGTTTGAGCTCCTTGAAGAAGACGGTGATGAACAGGAGGTTGATGAGCATGATGCCGCCCATCATGTACAGATGCTTGGGACCGATATCCATGCCGCCCACGATCAGCCGCTCGAATGGCGCGAACGCCAGCTCGCCCAGCAGGACCGCGTCAGTGTCCAGGTGGACGGCGCCAGCGTAGCGGGAGATCAGGATGATACCCAGGCTGAACAGGGCGGGAAAGACCAGGCCGATGGCGGTGTCCTCGCGCACCAGCCGGGTCCGGTGCAGTACCTCCACCAGGCCGACCGTCAGCAGGCCAGTGGCGGTCGCTGCTAGCACCAGCAACGGCGAGGTGACATCACCCACGGCAAAGAAAGCCAGAACGATGCCCAGCAGGATCGCGTGGCTGATGGCGTCGCTCATCATGGCCATGCGGCGCAGGACCAGGAACACGCCCACGAGAGAACAGCCAACGGCCGTGACCGCTGCAATGGCTTGGATCTCCAGTTGCGCACCGGTCATGAATCCTCCTCCGGTGCGACCATCTTCAACAACTTGCGCGCCTCGGCCACTCCCGCTTCCGTCAGGGACCACTGTTCCGGGCCGGCGGTCACGACCCAGCCGCGCGCAGCCAGCTCGCGTAAACTTCGTCGTACCCCGACACGTTGTGTCATCGCTTGCAGGACGGCCGTGGCGTGGGGGGCGTGTGTGGGACGCGCGTGTTGTACGGCGAGCCGGTACAGGTCGACCAGGACCACGTCGATCCGCAGTCGTCGCCGCTGGCGCAAGCGGCGCACGCCGTTCCAGACGAGGCCGCGGTTGGGAGCGAAGAGGAGCGAGAAGATCACGATGGTGGTGATGCAGAGCACGATGGTCGGACCGGTGGGCAAATGCGGTATCAAGCTGCTCAGGACCGCGCCGGCCACGCCGGCCAATGCACCGCAGAGGGCGGACAGGGCGACCATCACGCTCAGGCGGTCACTCCACTGCCGCGCCGCGGCGGCCGGTGCGACGATCATGGCGCTCATCAGCACGACGCCCACGGTCTGCAAGCCGATGACGATGGCGACCACCACCAGGCTGGTGAGCAGGATGTCCAGCGCGCGCATGGGCAGGCCCATGATGGCGCCGAATTCCGGGTCGAAGCTCAACAGCTTGAACTCCTTCCAGAAGATCAGGAGCAGGGTGATGGAAACGCCGCCGAGGGCGGCCATGGTCACCAGGTCCCGTTCCATCAACGCCGCCGCCTGTCCGAACAGGAACTTGTCCAGGCCGGCCTGCCCCGCGTCCGGCCGCTTCTGCAGGATGGAGAGCAGGACCAGCCCCAGGCCGAAGAAGACGGTCATGACCAGGCCCAAGGCCGTGTCGGGCTTGATGCGGGACGTACGGATGATGGTCATGATGTGCAGGGATGCGATCCAACCGGCCAGGGCTGCACCCAGGATCAGGACCAAAGGCTCCTTGCTGCCGGTCAGGAGGTAGGCGATGACGATGCCGGGCAGGGCGGCATGGCTGATGGTGTCACCCAGCAGACTCTGGCGGCGCAGGACGGCGAAGGCGCCCAGGGCGCCGCTGGTGATCCCCAGCACCGCCGAGCCCAGGGCCACGGTGCGCAGGGTGTAGTCGTAGACGAGATCGTGCAGCAAGTTCATGGTCGGATCCGTCCCCAGCGGCCGCCGAGGGTCGGGTCGTCCGGGCCGGAGCGTTCCGGCGCGGTTGGCGCCTTGCGTGTCAGGTAGGCGACGCGGCCGCCATAGGCCAGCCGCAAGTTCTCGTCGGTGAAGACCTCGTCCACCGGCCCGCTAGCGATGCGGCGGACGTTCAACAGGGTCACCCAGTCGAAGTAATCTGGCACTGTCTGCAGGTCGTGGTGGACGACCACCACCGTCTTTCCCGCGGTGCGCAGTTGCTGCAGCAGAGAGATGATGGCGCGCTCGGTCTTGGCATCCACGCCCTGGAACGGCTCGTCCATGAAGTAGATCTGGGCGTCCTGAACCAGAGCGCGAGCCAGGAACACCCGTTGCTGTTGCCCACCGCTGAGCTGGCTGATCTGACGGTGTTTGAAGTCCGTCATCTCCACCTTCGCTAATGAGGCCAGCGCCATTTCCTTCTCACGGCGCCGCGGTCTCTTCACCCAGCCGAGGGCGCCGTAACGCCCCATGGTCACCAGGTCGAGGACCGTGGTGGGAAAGTCCCAGTCCACACTGCCACGCTGGGGGACGTATCCCACCAGGTGGCGCTGTTGAGTGTAGGGGCGGCCGTAGATGAGCACTTGGCCGGCCGCGGGTGGGACCAGGCCGAGGATGGCCTTGATGAGGGTGGTCTTACCGGCGCCGTTGGGGCCGACGATGGCCATCAACAAACCGGCAGGGACGCTGAGGTCCACGTCCCACAGGACCGGCCGGTCGCCGTAGGCGACGGTCAGGTCGGTCACCTCGATGGCCGGTTCCGCAGTTGTGGAGCCGGTCGCGGAACCACTGTTGTGCCCATCCAGATTCGACTGGTTCGTATCGGTGGCATGACTCATGAGCTTCACTCCCTACGACGGCATCATTCTGAGTGGGTACCGGTTTACTCCTGCCACAAGGCTGCGGCGATGGTATCGACGTTGTGGCGCAGCATGCCGATATAGGTACCCTCGGGCGTGCCGGGTGCACCCATGGCGTCACTGAACAGCAGGCCGCCGATGTTCACACGGAAGCCGCGGGCTTGGACCGCGGCCTGGACCGCCTCGATGGCGCGCGGCGGCACCGACGATTCCACGAAGACGGCCCTGATGCGACGAGCGGCGATGAAGGCCGCCAGCTCCTGCACGTCCGCCGTGCCGGCTTCTGATACGGTGCTGATGCCCTGTAGCCCGCGCACCTCGATGTCGTAGGCGCGGCCAAAGTAACCAAAAGCGTCGTGGGCGGTCACCAGGACACGTTGCTCGGCGGGCACGTGGGCCAGCCGCTCCTTCACGTAGGCGTTCAGGTCGGCCAGATCCTCGAGATACACGCCGGCATTCTCGGTGTAGGTCGACTCGTGCCCTGGGTCCATCTCGATGAGGACATCCCGCACCCGACCCGCGGCCTGCATCCACATGGAAACGTCCATCCAGATGTGGGGGTCGTGGGCGCCCGCGAACTGAGGTGGCGACAACAGGAAGCTGGGGTCGATGGCCTCACCCACGGCGACAGTACGCATGCGCCGGTTCATTCGAGCCAGGACCTCGCCCATCCTGGCCTCCAGGTGCAGGCCGTTGAAGAAGATGACGTCCGCCTCGGTCAGGCGCCCGACATCGCCTTCGCTGGCCTTGTACAGATGGGGATCGACACCCGGGCCCATCAAGGCCTGGGTGCGGACACGATCGCCTCCCACGTTCAGGACTATATCGTTGATCATACCGGTCGTGGTGACAACAGCGATGGTTCGCTCCGAGAGATCGACCTGGGATTCGGCTCCTCCGCCGTCGCCATAACCACCTCCGCCACAACCGGCGAGGGCAAGAGTCAGCCAGCCAGCCAGCAGGGTAGCCAGCACCCCGGTGAACGACAGGGCGGTCGAGGGGCGGGCGATCTTGATCGGCATGGCGAAGTAGGACATGCGTTTCTCCCGTGACGGTTCGAATTTACGTGTCTGTGGTCGCTGATTCATCTTCGTCACTTTTTTCGACATCATCTGTAGACATCTGTACGAATACGTGCCGGGTGACCTCGGGTCCTACGACATACTCACGATTCGCAACCTGGATGGTCAGCGGCCCGTTGCAAGGTTTGCGCTCGAGGATTCGAATCCGTGCCCCGGGCAGCAGTCCCAACTCTTGCAGGTAGCGCAGGAGTTCCGGATCGTGATCGCTGACCTCGGCCACCTCCACTGCTTGGCCGGCTTCGAGTTGCGCCAGAGGCGTGCGGTCGGCGTGGGTGAGCCGCCCGTCCGCGGTGGGAATCGGTGACCCATGGGGATCCCGAGAGGGGTGCCGGAGCACACTGTCCAGGCGCTGGGCCACCTTGTCACTGAGCACATGTTCCCACTTGTGGGCTTCGGCGTGAACCTCCTCCAGCGGCAAGTCCAGCACTTCGCGAAGATACAGCTCGGCCAGGCGGTGGAGGCGGATCACCTTCAGCGCCTTGGTCTGGCCCTCCGGTGTCAGGACGGCCCCCCGATACTTGCGGTGACTGACCAAGCCGAGCTGGGCCAGTTTGCTGAGCATACCGCTAGCGGATGCCGGTGACACGCCCAAACGGCTGGCCAGAGCGCTGGTGGTCACTTTCCCGTGTTCCCTCTGCAGTGTGTAGATGTACTTCAGGTAGTCCTCGACTGCTTCGGTAGACATTTCGGTATCCCAAAACCAAAGATTAGGGAGATCTAAAACCATTTCCAGCATAATTCCGGAAAGATGGGATGTCAAGGATGTCGGTATTTCCTTGGTTGTGGCTTCAGATGCACTGGCAAAGGGCCGAATATCTCAATAACGGGTTTTTTAGTCGCCTGCCGTGGTATGGTAGGTCCAGCGTTCGGGTTGGAAACGTGCTCTGGAGATGAGAGGCTCTCGTGCCGGGTGCAATGCAACCCGAGACGAGGAGGTAAATACCATGGGGAAGAGGATCCGTCGCGCCATCTTGCTACTGGGCGTTTGGCCACTCCTGTGGTGGTGCGGATGCGGTGGGGAAGTTCCCGCCGATCTGGACCAGGCAGCCCAGGTGATCCATCACATGATGCAGCCGAACTTCCTGACGCACTCGTCCTTTGCCGCCGCTTGCCCCGACCCCAAGCCATCTCAGTTCGTCAGCTACATTTTCTCGGAAATGAGCACGACCGAGTGGCCGGTCTCGGAAGCCTATGCCGACGACCTGGAGCGCGAGCAGATGAAGGCAAGCGGGATACCTATGCAACCGCAGGGAGTTGCCTTCGTGCCTCGGGCGGTAAACCCGCGACGCGGAAGGCAGTTGGTGGTCAAGTTCGACGACTTTCGCGGTACGGTCATCGTGGAGGGGTATGAAGATCCCACGCGGGAGCCCGTGCTCGTCAGAACCTGGGTCTTGCCTCACGTCGAACCCGCGCCGGGTGTGCGAGCCATGTTCCAGTCAAGTCTCAGGGCGGGCATGTCGTACCAGGCGTTTTAACCCGGATTCTTGGCGACCAAGCGCTCTGGTCAGGGAGTCGGAAAATGGCAGTATTGCAGACATCCCTACCGCCTGAGGTCCGTTCCGGCACCAAGCCGGCGGATGAGGTATTGCAGCGGGCTTTCCACCGCGTCGCCGAGCTCCTAGAAGTCGGGATGCCGCCGCGGGACATCTCCGTCCTCCTGGAAAAAGAAGGTGTGCCGCCAGATACGGTGGCCGAGGTGATCCGAAGCTGTACTCCTATCTGTACGCTGGGTACCTGCGCCGGGGACAGCATGCGGGGCTTGCGCAAGGACCTCGTCCACGGCATCTGGTGGGGCGGCGGAGGCGTGGTTGTCATGGTGATGAACTATTTCCTGAGTGGTCATGCGAGTATCTATCTGCCATCCTGCGTCGCCGTCGTTTACGGCGCGGTGCGCCTCATGAGAGCACTGCGCAAGTCTCTGCGCTAATCCGGATGCAAGGTCACGAGGCTCGCACCACCGGTAGCTCCCGCCAGCAAGTGGTGTAACGTGGGGAGCGCTGGCGGAACTCGACCTGCCAGGGTCGCTCGAGGCCGGCGCTGGCCCAGCCGATGGTTCCGGAGCTGAAGCGGTCGTTCAACGTATCTACGACCCGCATCAGATCTCGCGCCCTGCCGCGGTCACGCTGGTCGAACAGGCTCGCCTGGGCCTGTGCCTCGGGCACCAGTGAATCCAGCAAGACACCCGCTTTCTTGTACTCGTACCCCTCGCGGTAGATCTGCTCCACGCCTCGGGTGACGAGCTCGATGATCTCGGCGGTGTCGTTGCTGGGTGTTGGCAACTCGAAGGTGCGCGAGTTGAAGTACCGATGTGATTTCTCGGCGAAGAGGTTGGTCATCACGAAAACCGTCACTACGCCTGCGGCAAGCCCCTGCCGGCGCAACTTCTCCGTGGCGCGGGTGGCGTAGGCGGCAGCAGCCTCTCGCAATTCTGACAGGCGCCTGATGTGACGGCTGAAGGTCCGCGTGTGGGCGATCCCCTGCCGCGGCGGCGGCGATTCCTCCAGGGGGAAGCACGAGATGCCGCGTAGCTCGTGCACGCTGCGCAACCCCATTATCCCGTGAACTTGCTTGATCCAGTGATCATCGGCATCGCGCAACTGCAGCCCGTTCACGATGCCGGCCTCATGCAGACGTGCGGCGAAGCGCGGCCCCACGCCCCAGATCCGGTCGACTGGTGTGGCGGCCAGCGCGTGGGAGAGGGCCGCCGGATCGGTCAGATCGTACACTCCTCCGGCATCCGGCGTGCGTTTGGCCAGGCCGTTGGCAAGCTTGGCCAGAGTCTTGGTGGGGCCGATGCCGACGCTGACCGGAATCCCCGTCCAACGCATCACGGTGGTCCTGATCCGGTGAGCGAGAGATTTGAGGTCACCATGGGAGTCGCCGGCGGGAAGGCCGGCCAGCGCCAGGAACGCCTCGTCGATGGAGTAGACCTCCATCTCGGGGGTGAACCATCCCAGGGTCGTCATGACCCGGCGCGACATGTCGCCGTAGAGAGTGTAGTTGGAGGAGAGTAGTTCCACGCCGTGGCGATGGATGATGTCGCGCGCCTGGAAGATGGGCTGGCCCATGCCGATGCCGATCGCCTTGGCCTCGTCCGACCGCGACACCACGCAGCCGTCGTTGTTGGACATGACGACGACAGGTCGTCCTGCCAGGCGAGGGGCAAAAACCCGCTCGCAGGAGACGTAGAAATTGTTGCAATCCACGAGGGCGAAGAGGCTGTCCTGCCGGGGGTTCATGGTGTTCTGAAGGAGTGGATGGCGTGCACGACCACGCCCCACACCTCGAAGTCCTCGTCCCGTCCGATGGGTTGCTCGGCATAGTTCTCGTTCTCCGGCACCAGAACCAGCCGGTCCGCGAGGATGCGGATCCGCTTGACCGTCAGCTCGCCACCCACCTTGGCGATGACGATACTCTGGTCCTGGGGCTCGAGGGCACGGTCCACGATCAGGATGTCGCCGTCGTGAATCCCCGCCTCGATCATGGAGTCACCGCTGACCCGCACGAAGAAGGTGGCGGCGGGGTGCTTGACCAGATGCTTGTTGAGATCCAGTTGACCCTCGATGTAATCGTCCGCCGGCGAGGGGAAGCCGGCGGGAACCGAGGTGGAGAACAACGGCCGCGCGGACGCGTGGGCGTCGTCGGGGGCGTGGATGCTGGTGACCTTGGTCGGTTTCATACTGCTGGTGTCCTTGGGGTGAGGTCTCTTTTTAGATGTCCCAGTCTCAAACTCCGGGCTAAGGGCCGAACAGTCCTGGTGCCGCCTCCGGACCGTCTCCTTGCTGCAGTGGCTCGATGCAGTCCGGCGCGTCGTGAGCCGGCCGGTTCACACTCTTGCTCACCGGGTACGCCTCCATGCGGTCGCCGGGGAATGGCCTGAGCAACTGCAATAACCGCTCCTTGTCGGCCGTATCACTGTCCAGCCACAGGTCGTAGTTCTCAGGCGGCAGGATCACCGGCATGCGGTCATGAATCGGCTGCATGAACTCGTTGCTGTCGGTGGTCAGGATGTTGCACGACTCGATGACCTGGCCGTCCTCACCTTCCCAGTGTTGCCAGAGCCCCGCCATGGCGAAGCCGTCAGCGTCTCGTAACCGGATGAAATACGGCTGCTTCTGAACGCCCTGTTTCTGCCACTCGTAGAACCCGCTGGCCGGGACGAGGCACCGCTTGTGGGCGAAGGCATCGCGGAAAGCCGGTTTCTCGGCCACACTCTCCGACCGGGCGTTGATCATCTTCAGGCCGATGCCGGGGTCTTTGGCCCAGAACGGAACCAGTCCCCACTGCATCATCTTCAGGATGCGCCGAGCTTCGTCCCGCCCCTTCAGCACGGCGGCTATGGCTTGGGTGGGGGCGATGTTGTAGCGCGGCTCCAAGGCGGGCAGTTCGTCCAGCTCGAACAGCTTGGCCAGGCCAGCGGGGGAAATGGTCAGAGCGAAGCGGCCGCACATGGTGAAATCCCTTCCGACGTGAGTTGGTCCCAGGCACATTATAATCGCTAACCCTGGCCCTGAGTACCGCCTTCCCGAGCCGAAAACAGATTTTCAGGGTACAATTTTATGTCAGGAGTATCCAACAAGGTGAGAGGCGAGAAACCGGTCCTGCGAACCAGGGGCAAGGAATCTCGCCGCAGGGGGTCGTGGATGGATCTGGATCTGATCACTCGACGCATGTCACAGAACGCTAAGGCCATACGTGGTTTGGCCGGCGGCGTCGGCGAGGAGCAGGCCCGCTGGCGTCCAGCGCCGGAAAAGTGGTCCCTCCTGGAAATCGTCAGCCACCTCGCCGACGAGGAGAGAGACGACTTCCGCACCCGCCTGGACCTGTTGCTCCATGACCCCGGGAAGAGTTGGCCCGGCATCGATCCGCAGGGTTGGTGCGCAGAGCGCGGTTACAACGAGGGAGATTTGGCCGAATCCCTGCAGGATTTCCTCGCCGAGCGCGAACGTTCCATCGCCTGGCTGCTGGGTTTGCAGGAGCCGGCGTGGGACAACAGGTACCGGCATCCTTTGCTGGGGGAGATCGAGGCGGGCAGCCTGATGACGTCCTGGCTCGCCCACGACCTATTGCACATCCGCCAGCTGACGAAGCTGCACTTCGACTTCTTCGCCAGGCGGAACCGACCTTATTCCGGCCGGTATGCGGGTAACTGGTGAACAGTCGTAACAGCCCATGACAGCCATAATTCGTTGCGCCAATGATCAGGATGCCCCCCAGGTGCAGGCCGTCTACGAGCCCATCGTCGCCGAGACCGCCATCTCCTTCGAACTCCAACCGCCGGATGTGGTCGAGATGCGCCGGCGCATCGGTTTCAAGCTGGGCGCCTGGCACGATGTGGGGTGGTGGCAGTTGTCACTGGCGTCGTACGGGAATCCTCCCGAGCCGCCGCATACCTTCGACGCACTCCGTGTGACGACCGGCTGGGAAGATATTTTCGTGGACGCCGCCGGCCGCATATGCGTTTGACTCTCCAGCCTTCGCTAAAGGATAATGATACGACTGTCCCCGTCGTATGCGGCTTGCACCGCTCGAGGAGGTTCCCATGAGTGATTGCTTGTTCTGCAAAATCCTCGCGGGAGAGATCCCTGCCACTTTCGTCCAGCGCCAGGAGCGCTGCAGCGCCTTTCTGGACATCCGGCCCGTCAACCGGGGTCATCTGCTGATCATCCCCCAGGAACATGCGGCCGGCCTGGCCGATCTCGACCCGGAGGCGGGCGCGGCCATGTTCCAGATGGCCCAGCACTTGGCTGGCGCCTTGCGGAACAGCGGCCTGCCGTGCGAGGCGGTGAACCTGCACCTGGCCGACGGGGCTGTCGCGGGTCAGGAAGTCTTCCACGTTCACTTGCACGTGGTCCCGCGTTTCGAGGGCGACGGATTCGGGTTGAAGTTCGGTCCTGATTACGGCCGGCAGCCCGACCCGGACGAGATGACGGAGACGGCTGGGTACATCATGAATTATCCGGGCTGAGCGGACTATCATTCCATATCAGTGGAAAAGTGCCATTACCTCGCCCCAGCTGGTTCGTTCCGTTGGGGTTCCACCACAGCCAACGTTCAAGGCCCCGATCAGACCGCAGGCGGACTGCGCCGGCGCGCAAGGAGAATCACTCTGTAGATTCAAGTTGAGGTCGAACTCGGGAGCCACTGAACAGATCTGAGGGTCCTCCGCGATGGTGCCTCGCACGCCGAGCTGTCAGGCGATGTCCCCCACCCAGTCACCCCCAGCGTGCTGCGGTCGCGGCGAGGATCAACACGCCCGACAAACATGAAAGCAAGATAGGGGAGTGGGGTGAAAACATGGCGTGTGACTTCTCTTGCTGGAGTTCTGATATTTCTCAACGGCATCTCTGGTAGAGCGTCAAGCGACCGGCGGAGTCATGACAGGGCTACCGGGCTATTCCGGTATCGATTATCATGATCGAACGCGGCAGAATTATGATCATGGTGGAAGAACGTTCATGGTGGAAGAAGGATCCTGGTGGCGGAACGATCGCAACAACTGCGCGATCACGGCAGGGCAACGCGATGAACACTGGTCTCCCGCACGGAAAATCCGAAGACTTCATCCTGCGCGACCACACACCGGCCTACCTGCAACTGCTGCGGGAGGGCGCTCTGGACGCACGGGTGCAGGCGGCCTGGCGCGAGCTGGCTAACTGCCGCGCCTGCCCCCGCGAGTGCGAGGTGGACCGCTTGCGGGACGAGGTGGGCGTGTGCCGCACCGGGCGCCACGCCATCGTGGCCAGCGCCGCGCCCCACATGGGGGAAGAGAGTTGCCTGGTGGGTAGGCATGGTTCGGGGACCATCTTCTTCAGCTACTGCAACCTGAAGTGCGTGTTCTGCCAGAACCACGACCTCTCCCAGAGGCGGGACGGTGTGGAGATGGCGCCCGCACAGATCGCCGACCTCATGCTCCGGCTGCAGGGCTGGGGCTGCCACAACATCAACTTCGTCACCCCGGAGCACGTGGTACCCCAGGTTATCGCCGCCATAGGCGCCGCCGTGGCCCGGGGCCTTGACCTGCCCATCGTCTACAACAC